>NZ_JBHTSL010000099.1:0-9687 GCF_042795115.1 Arthrobacter sp. NPDC056493
CCGAAGGAGCGTCCGGGTTCAAAACTGGTGCGGCCCTCGTACATGTGCAGGTCCGAGCCGCAAATGTTCGCTGAGGTTATGCGAACCAGCACGTCGGCGGGGTGCTCTATTTTGGCGTCGGGGATCTCCTCGACGCTGACGTCGTTCGGTCCTTTGTAAACTACTGCCTTCATTGTTCCGCTCTCTTCCTATGCCAACCTTGCAGGCCACGCACAAGTGCCGCCAGGGCGCACGTCGTCGAGGTACGCGTATGCGAGCCGCAGGGTAGTGGGATTCGTATAGGACCTCTGAGTCCACCCCAAGGGGCGGGAGGCCCGAGGATTTAAGGCGGCCGGCTGCCCTGGAAAACCCGGCTGGCCAGCCCCGTCGCGAAATAGGTAGCTACCGAGCCTCAATGCTAAGCACCCTTACTAAGAATGTCGAGGGGCAGCATGAACTGCTGCAGAAAAACGCGCCCAAAGGCTCCCTTGGTTGGGGCTGTCCGGGACCGATGGCGCCCCGTTCGCCGCGGGCGAGACAGGTCAGCACGACGAAGCCCCAATAGCCGAGCGACACGTGGAGGTAGCCACCCATTACGACCGGGTCGAGGGCAAGCAACGCCCAGGCCCGGTTGACGAATTACCGCGCCAGAAAGCAGATGAGCACGGCTGTGCTTCGCCGTGCGGACGGGCTCGGTCAGCCGTGCCGGCCGGAAGCCTCGTCCTACTACCCCAGGGGTTTTTGGCAGAACCCCCTTTCGATTCGTACTCGAATTGTTTGTGGGCTAACTGTTTGATACTTTGTTTCAGTTCCGCCCGGAGTGGCGCCCCCCAATCCCCTCCGGGCGGAACATAACGTGCGGCGCGTGACGGGCTTCGATCCGCCTCATCAATTCCGCGCCTGTCAACTGACAAGTCGCACAAAACAGTTCTTTTGGAGTGGCCGGCGCCTCCGGTCCAACCGATCGGCGGAAGGAAGGACGAACCGTTGGCAGAACGAGAAAGATTCCCAGGCAGTCCTGCGGGTTCTCCGGGTCGCACTGCATCCGTCCCAGATGATGGCGAAACCTTTCAGGGTCGCGACGCATGGATTGCGGGACCGGAAACCGTGCCAGCCGGGAGTCGCGTCCGCCTCCAAAGCGGCGGCCGGCCCGCGCTTGACGGTGTCCTCGATGAATGGATGCCCGATGGGTCCGCTTTCTGGATCTGGTTGGATGCCGGAGCAGGGCGGCGTCTTATCCATGAGGGCGACGGCGTCGAGGTCGTTACGGAGCCCCTGCCTCACGCCTAGGGGACCGTAGTGGTCTTTACGTATCCGCGGTCCAGCGAGCCAACGCCACGCAGTCGCGTCCAGTGTCCCGGACGTCTTCGGCCACTCCTCACTGCCACAATGCCGCTCCAACGACTCATCCGGAGGCCGTCGGCCATGGCCCTGCACTCCGCGGCCGCCCGAGCGTTGCTTCTCGGCGGTTCGGCGACTCGGCGACTCGGCCATTTCCGGCATTCGACTCCCGGGTGCATGTGTCCAACCGCGCCCCTGGTTGGTCATCCAGCCCGAACCAGCAAGGCATGGTTCTTCTGCGGCCCACTCGACACGAACCGCCCGGTCAGACGCTCCGCTGCCGAGCCGTTTCCGGCCTCAGTTCAACAGCAACTCATCCGCGAAGACAACCGGGTGCAGTTAAAGAAACTTTGATGAGATCTAAGAAAAGTATTGCTCATCACAGTTTTCGTGAATAGCATCTCCAAGGGATCTGAAATGCAGACCCCTTATGGACGGCAAAGGAGCCATCTTCATGCATATCGAAATCGCAGGTGCCGGCTTGGCGGGGCTGACCGCCGCGGCTGCGTTCGGCACGGCCGGATGTTCGGTCCGGGTACACGAAAAAGGTTCCATCCTCCGGGAGATCGGGGCTGGAATCTACCTGTGGGAAAACGGCCTGCGGGCGCTGGAAGCCATTGGGGCATACGAGGAAGTTGTCTCCCGGGCCGAGAAGGTTGAGGTTCCGTTCCTGCGGGACCACGACGGCAGCACCCTCCAGGACGAGTGGCTGCGGAACCACCGCCTTTACACCGTCGGCAGGCGGCACCTCTACCAGAGTCTTCTCAACGCGGCCCGTCGCCAGGGTGTTGAGATCGTCACCGACTCGCCGGTCACCGGGGCCACTCCGAACGGAACGCTGACGACGGCCGCCGGCCAGGAGTACCAGGCTGACCTTGCCATCGGAGCCGATGGCGTGTTCTCCAAGGTCCGGGATTCGCTAGGCCTGCGCCGGAAACTTGTGGATCTGCGTGACGGCGGCGGGCGGCATCTTATTCCCCGGACGGGTGACGATCCGGTGCACCAGACCATCGAGCAGTGGAACGGTGGGCGCCGCATCGGCATCATCCCGTGCTCACCGGACGAAACGTATGTTTTCCTCTGCTGCCCTGCAGACGACGTGACGGGCCGCGAACAGAATCCGTTCAACGCTGCCACGTGGATCGAAAGCTTCCCGGAGTTCCGCTCCCAGCTGGAGCGGATCCCCTTTGACACCGAAGGACGCTGGGCGCCTTTCCACGACGTTCACGTCAGCCAGTGGTACAGCGGCCGGACGGCACTGGTGGGGGACGCCGCCCACGCCATGTCGCCGAACCTGGGTCAGGCGGCCTGCGTTGCGATGACCAACGCCGTCGCCCTGGCGATCTCGGTTACCAACAGCAGCAGCATCGATTTCGCCCTCAAGTCGTGGCAGGAAGGCCAGCGCGAGATGAGCGAAGGAGTCCAACGCTACTCCCGCGTCTACGGCAAGGTCGGCACCATGTGGCCCAAGGGTTTCCTGGACGCGCGGTCCGCCCTGGTCAGGAAGCTCACGGCGTCCCGCCGGGTGCAGGGATCCATCAACTTCGCCGCCGAACGTTTTCCGGCCGGGCAGATCCAGCGCATCGACACCGTGGCCGCCGGCCGGAGGGAAGACGTGCTCGCATGAAAACCCGGAAACTGAAAATTGTTGCCCTGGCCGCCACCGGACTTCTCCTGCTCTCCGGATGCGCTACGGCAGGCGCCGAGGCCGAGCCGGTCAGCGGCGAATCCTGGTCCGCACCCGCGCTGCTGACGAACTGCAAGTCCCCCAAAGTGGACCCCCGTGGCTGCACCGGGCCGAACACCCCCGGGACCTACACGTCCCTGAGCCGGAGCGAGGTCACCAAGCCCTGGCGCATCTGCTCCGTGCTTCCCCATTTGAAGGACCCGACCTGGGTGGGAATGAACTATGGTCAGGCCACCCAGGCGCGGCAGTTGGGCGTCTCCCTCACAACCACGGATGCGGGAGGCTACGAGAACGTCGCCCAGCAGGTCACGCAAGTCGAGGATTGTGTCAGCTCCGGCGCAAACGCGGTGCTGTTGAGCGCGGTCAGCAACGAATCGTTGAACCCTGCCGTCGCCAAGGCGAAGAAGAAGGGTGTGGCGGTGGTCGACGTCGGGAACGGAGTCTCCTCCGCAGAGGTGGACGCCCGCGTGCTGCAGGACTACGTGGACATGGGCAAGATGATCGGTACCCATCTTGCTTCACTGAAGAAGCCGCTGAAAGTGGCGCTCCTGCCGGGACCTGCCGGGGCGGGATGGACGGAGCGGTCCCGGAAGGGCTTCGAGGCAGCCGTCGCAGGCTCGGCCGTCGAAATCGTGGATGTCAAGTACGGAGACACCGGCAAAGAGGTCCAGCTGAAGCTCGTTGAGGACACCCTGACCGCCAACTCTGGCATCGATGCAATTGTCGGCACGGCGATCACCATGGAAGTTGCCGCAACGCTGCTGGCCGAGCAGGGCAAGGCCGGGGACATCGGACTCTACGGTACGTACGTGACCCCGCAGGCAGTTGAACTCATCAAGCGCGGGCAGGCGAGATGCGCTCCGTCGGAACAGTCCAGCCAGATCGGAAAGATCTCGGTGGACCTTGCGGTGCGGACGCTGGAGCACAAACCGCTGGACAAGGACATTCAGCGCTACGCCCCGGAGCCCCTCCTGATCTGCGGACCCAAGGAGGACGGTTACGACAACACCGCGGAATTCGACGCCACCGGAAGCTTCGCGCCTCAGGGATGGTCACCGGCTTTCAACGTTGAAGCGGGCAAGTGATGGGCGCCACTGCCTTTGCGCTGACCGGCAACGTCCTCACCATGACCGCGGCACCCAACGCGCGCGTCGTCTACATCGAAAACCGCAAGATCGCCGGCGTCGGCGACGACGCCTATGCCGCCGAACTGCAGCGGAACGGAGTCACCGTCCACGACCTGGGCAGGCGCACGATCCTTCCGGGATTCATTGACCCGCACGTGCATTTCGCCCAGTACGCGGCCGGAACCCACCGGGGCATCGACTGCCGCGTACCGGCGTGCAAAACCATCGCGGACGTTCTCGATGCCCTGCGGACGGGGCTGAACGCGGGCCGGGCAGTGGGTGACTGGCTCATCGGTTACGGCAACTTGTTCTTCGACCAAAAAATCGCCGAACGCAGGCTGCCGACCCGACTGGAACTGGATTCGGTCAGCAAGACGACTCCCATTGTCCTGCACTGCGGCGGCCACGTCTCCGTGCTCAACACCCCTGCCCTGGCCTTGGCCAAGGTGGAGCGCTTCATCACCGGCGGCGAAGGCCTGTGGGGCAGCCCTGTGGTCCACCTTGACGACGCCGGCCAGCCAACCGGCGTCGTTGCGGAGATTGACGGCCTGCTGCCGATCCCGGAAAGCAGCGTCGAGGAACTGGCGCGCTTCTATTCGGCTACCTTCCACAACGACTTCCTCGCGCACGGCGTTACGGCAATCGGCGAAATGGCCGAATCAGCTCGCAACGTGGAGGCGCTGGACGCGGCGGTCGCGGACGGCAGCCTCAACGGACGGATTGCGCTGTACGCCATGGCACCGTCGCTGCTCCCGGCCGCGGCCGCCTGCGACTGGGTGGCCGGTTTTTCCTCACGCAGCGGGCCCGGACGGGTCTGGGCCCGGGGAGTCAAGGTGTTCGCGGACGGGGGATACTCGGCACGGAATGCGGCCAGCCTCGACGACTACTCCCGCGACCACAGCCCCCACGCCGGATACAGGGGCAAACTCAATCTCTCCCGCGGCGCACTGATGGAAGCCATCAGGACTGCACGCCACAAAGACGTGCAGATCGCCATCCATACCAATGGCACCAGGGCGCAGCGCGAAGCGATCGAGGCAATTCTCGCCGTGGGCGACGCCCACGACCACCCGCCGGTGCGCATCGAGCACCTGGGCAACGTGCTGGACTCGGTGGAAGAAATCGCGTCCTGGCGCGCGGCCAACGTGATCCCCGTGATGCAACCTGGCTTCCTGCACAACTTCATCGGTGACTACGTGCCCATGCTTTTCCCCGCAACGGGCAGCACGGGAAGGCTTCCGCTACGCACTGTGCTGCACGAAGGCGTATCGCCCGTCATCAGCTCGGACATCACTCTGGGCGGAGAACCGGGAGCGACGAATCCCCTGCACACTATCTGGTCGGCGGTGTCCCGAAGAAGCTACTGGGGGAACCACATCGAACCGGAGGAATCGATCTCGGTGGCGCAAGCTCTCAGGCTGCACACCATCGAAGCGGCGAAGGCCATCGGGCTCGACCATGTGGCCGGTTCCCTGGAGCCCGGAAAGGCCGCGGACCTGGTGGTACTGGACAGGGACCCGCACACCGTTCCCGAAGCGGAGTTGAGGAGCATCCGCGTGGAACGCACCTATGTCGATGGAGTTCTGGCGTATTCAGGAGGTGAGAAGGCATGACCGGCAACCCGTTAGTGGCCATCCGTAATGTGGGCAAGAAGTTTGCTGGTGTCACGGCACTCAGCGGTGTCTCCTTCGAGATCAGGCGCGGCGAAATCCATGCGCTCATGGGCGAGAACGGCGCAGGCAAGTCAACGCTGATCAAGATTCTCTGCGGAGTTCACAAGGCTACGACAGGATCAATAGCCCTCGACGGCACCGAAACAGTCTTCGACGGCCCACGGGACGCCGAGGAGGGCGGGATCCGGACGGTGTTCCAGGAACTGAACATCGTCCCGCAGCTTTCGGTGGCCGAGAACATCTCCCTGGGTTCGCTTCCCCTTAAATCCGGCCTCGTTGACCGGAAGAAGATGCTTGAGCGCGCGGCCGACGCCCTGTCAGGATTGGGGGCAGACCTGCCGCTGGAAGCCCGTGCCGGTGACCTGCCGCGGTCCTCCCAGCAGCTGATCGAGATCGCCCGGGCACTGATGGGTGAAGCACGGCTCCTGATCCTGGACGAACCCACGGCTTCGTTGGGCGAGAACGAGAGCCGGCAGTTGCTGAACATAGTGTCCGGGCTGGCCCGGCGAGGTGTCGCCATTCTCTATGTCACGCACCGCATGCATGAAGTGGAGGCCATTGCCGACCGCGTCTCGGTCCTCAGAGATGGAAAATTCATCGAGACTCTCGATGCCCCGATGGAGGAAGCCGTTATCGTCGAGAAAATGATCGGGCGCCCCGCGAGCTCGCTCTACCAACACTCAAGACGGGAACCTGGCCGCGAACTCCTCGTGGTTTCCGGGCTCGGAAGCGCAACCCTGCACGATGTTTCAATGACCGTGCGCGCCGGCGAGGTCGTCGGCGTCGCCGGCCTGCTCGGGTGCGGGAAATCCGACCTCGCCCGGGCCTGTTTCGGACTGCACCCGGTTCAGGATGGTGCCATTGAGCTCGACGGCGAACAGATCCCCAAGCCATCCCCGGCGGGAATGCTTGAGCGCGGTCTCGTCTACTATCCTTCGGACCGCCGGACCGAAGGCCTTGTTTTGGGCCGCCCGCTCTTCGAATCCATGACCATGGGTTCCCACCGGCCCGCGCAGATCACCCGGAAGGGCTTCCTGAGGACGCAGAAGGAATATGAACTGACGCACAGCATCGCCGAAGAGTTGGACCTGCGGCCCATGCAGCTTGACCGGGCGTCAGGGAAGTTCTCGGGTGGCAACCAGCAAAAAGCCGTTCTGGCCAGGGGCCGGCTGCGCCCGGCGAAAGTCCACCTGTTCGATGAACCGACGGTGGGAATTGACGTTGGGGCGAAGGCCGATGTGTACCGCCTGATCGACAACTACGCCGACGCCGACCACGGCGTGGTGGTGATCTCCTCCGACCTGACGGAGATCATCGGCATCAGCGACAGGGTCTACGTCATGCGCGAAGGCCGCATCGCCGCCCACCTGGCCGGCACCGACATCACCGAAGAAAACATCGCGAGGTCATTCTTCGCCGCAGCCCCGGCGTGAGCTCCTCCCTTTCCATCACTTAAAGGACAGAACCTTTGACTACAACACTTACTCCAGAACGCACAGCAGCCCCCGCCACCGCCCGGCGCAGCCTGCAGTTCATCCTGACCACCGGCCTCCTGCCTGCCCTGCTGATCCTGATGTGCGTTGTCTTTGCCATCGTGGAGCCGCGCTTTGTGGACGGCTCAAATCTGCTCAACGTCGCCCGCCAGTCCGTTTTCCTTCTCCTCATCGCCATGGGGCAGATGATCGTCCTGATCAATGCGCAGCTGGATCTGTCAGTCGGTGCAACCGTCGCGCTGACAAGCGTGGTGGTGGCCTCCGTGACCGCGGCAAGCTCGGGCGGGCCCGAAAGCGTCCTGCTGGGATTGGGGGCCGGGCTCCTGCTCGGTGCAGTGATTGGACTGGTGAACGGCTGCATCGTGGCCTTCTGGAAGGTCCCATCCTTCATGGCCACGCTCGGTTCCACCTCGGTGCTGACAGGCCTGGCCCTGATCATTTCCAAGGGCGCCCCCATCATCGGACTTCCGATGATCTTTTCCGACGTGCTGGCCACGTCCTCCGTTTTGGGGATTCCGGTGCCGGTGCTCCTGGGTGTCGTAATCGCCATCGGAATAGGGGTCTTTATGTCCCGGACCGCTCCGGGCCGCAACATGTACGCCGTCGGAGGCAACCGGGCTGCGGCGCTGGTGGCGGGAATCAACGTCAAGAAAACGGTCATCGTGGCCTTCGTCCTGTGCTCCATCCTCGCTTCCCTGGCCGGCATCCTCCTCACCGCCCGCGTGGGCTCGGGAGAAGCGTCGCTGGGTGCAAGCTTTGTGATGCTGTCCATCGCCGCTGCCGTGCTCGGCGGCACGTCGCTCTTCGGCGGCGAAGGTGTCCTGTGGCGTGTCGTACTCGGTGTCCTCTTCCTGGGCGTGCTCAGCAACGGCATGAACCTGCTCCACGTCTCCAGCTATATCCAGGAGCTGGTCATTGGCATGGTCCTGATCGCCGCCGTAGCCGCTGAAAGGCTCAAGAGGGTGGCGTGAAGGCACTCTCCGTTCCACCACAATCCCACTGATATGGTCATATACTGACCAGCCGCCATCAGGGCAGGCACAATCGGCGAAGGAGTAAACGGCATGGAAGACGCGGAGCCGACGGTCAACCCCGGAGGCACCCCCGGCGCCACGTCCCCTGGCCCCAGTATCCGCAGAATCCGCAGGTCCAAGGACGTGACCCTTCTCGAGTTGGCGCGCCAGACAGGGCTCTCCGAAGGGTTTATCTCCCAGATCGAACGGCAAAAGGCCAACCCGTCCTTCTCGTCACTGCTGCGGATAGCGGGGGCCCTGAATGTTCCCATGTCGCTGCTGCTCGCCGAATCTGATGAAACAAATCTGGCTGCCAGTCCCGCACCCCGGACCCTCGTGAACCACCCGTCCGGCGTTTACCGGGACCGTCTCGTTACCCCTGCGAACGCTAAAACGATCCAGGTCATCGAGGCGGTGCTGGAGCCGGGCGAGGGCTCACGAGTGGCACCGTATGCACACCCGGACGAGGAGGAATGCCTCGTCATGCTGGACGGGCAACTCGAGCTCCAATCAGGGGAAACTGTCTACAACCTGCAGGCGGGCGAATCCGTCCTGATCGACCCCGGAACGCCGCACTCTTACCGGAACCCGGCGTCAGTACCGGCACGCTGGCTCTGGATCTCGGCAACACAGGCCCCGCACCGGCACTAGGCTGCCGCGAGTTCCCCGTTCCCGGACCACCAACGATGTGCCTGACGTGTGTGCAGGCTGGGGGTTTGGGCTGGTTCCCGCCGGGAGCGACCCTCATCCGCTGTCGCTGACTGGGCTGGCTCTCCGCGGCCGACCGGGCTGGGAACCTTGCTGGCGATCCGCGTGAAGTTTTCGGCGGGCAGATGACGCTTGGGTACTGAAGCTGCGGCTCATGACCCTCCCGTCGGCGGGATCGCCATCTTATCCAGCAGGAGCTTCATATGCGGCCTGCCCCATCCCGGCGTTGGGTCTTGCTACCGAAATACTGCGCCAACGCGGCGCCACAGAAGACATATTAGGGAGAAACATGACCATGGCCTTAGAACGTGAAAATGAAATATTGTCGGCTGTTCCGACCGGCCTGCTGATCAATGGCGAGTGGCGTCCGGCGGTTTCGGGCGAAACCTTTGAGGTTGAGGACCCTGCCACTGGCAAGATCCTGCTGTGCGTCGCCGACGCGTCGGCCGAGGACGGCGCCGCTGCCCTGGACGCGGCCGCTGCTGCCCAGGAGTCATGGGCAAAGGTGCCGCCGCGCGAGCGTGGCGAGATCCTGCGCCGCGCTTTTGAACTCGTCACCGAGCGGGCCGAGGACTTCGCGTTGCTGATGACCCTGGAAATGGGCAAGCCGCTGGCCGAAGCCCGCGGCGAGGTCACCTATGGCGCCGAGTTCCTGCGCTGGTTCTC
>NZ_JBHTSL010000100.1:0-8754 GCF_042795115.1 Arthrobacter sp. NPDC056493
GTTCAGGGCGTTCCCAGCGCCGGGAACGCCCTGAACTGCTACCCAGACGCGGACCAGCCGCGCGCGTGGAGTGCCAGCCTGACCTTGCGGGCGGCCGCCCTCGCGTCGTTGTCCATGTGCCCCTTGCCGATCCGCACCAGGATCCAGTCCGCGGCGGCAAAATCCTCGTCGCGGCTGATGTCCTTCAGCACCTGTGCCGGATCCGAGTGGCCCTCGCCGTCGTACTCAACGGCCACACGGAACTCCGGGTAGGACAGGTCGGGTTGGCGCACAATGCCGCCGCCCAGCGCCACCGGCACGTTGACGTCGGCATCGGGAAGTCCGCGGCGGGCCAAGGCAAGCCGCAGCCGCGTTTCCGGTGCGGAATCCGCGCCCACACGCGCCTGATCCAGCGCCAGGCGGGCCTTCCGGATCCCCGGCGTTCCCTTGTGCCTGTCCAGCATCTCGGCGAGTTCGTCCCGCGTGGCATGGGCTGCGGACCTCCTCTCGAACTCAGGGCGGGGCAAGCGGAGGAGATGGTCCGCCACCACCGTTAGCTCACCGATGCTCATCAGCCGTGCGATGTCCAGCCACGTCCGGGCCCTACTGGTCACGAATGCCCCGCCGAGGTCCACTATCTCGTCTGGGAAGAACTGCCCCCGGTGGCCCACCACACCACGCCGCCGGGCTATGGCAACCGCATCCGGACGGGAAATATGGATGCCCGGAAGGTCGGCTCCGGGGAGGAAGCCTGGAAACTCCCACAGCAGGAATGCCGTTGCATGCGATGCGGCGGAAAGGCCGGTGACGAGCGTATGGGGCCTGGCCAGCTGGGCAAGCTGCTGCGCCGACGTCGGGAGCGTGCCGGCGTCGGAAGGCATCCGGATGCCCCGGCTGGGGGTTACGAGACCGCCTATTTTCAGCCGGTCCCGGGCAACCCCGGCGATGAGTGCTTCGTTCACGGTGAAGGGCACGGACAGTTGGTCCGGCAGCGGGCTCGGATATTTCATGGCCCCATCGTGCCAAATTCCGGAGGCGGGAACGGGGTTATCCACAGGCTGCTAGGGGTTCGCCGCAGGTGGGTAGCAGCTCAGGGCGTTCCCAACGCTGGGAACGCCCTCAGCTGCTACCTAGTTGGGCGGGGAGGACAGGTGGGGAGGACAGGGTGGGGAGGAGAGGCGGAAGCGGTGGGGTTACTCGGGGGAGCCGGGGGCGGCTCGCCGGCCACTGAGCTTGGGCACCATGCCGGTGGTCCAGTCGGCGAACTCGGCATCGACGTCGTCATCGGCAGGGGAGAAGCCGGGCCGCTGCTTGAGCTGGCGCAGGAGCTCCTTTTTCTCCTTACGCCCCTCCACCAGCCGGTACAGCACGGGGACGAGCACCAGCGTCAGCGCCGTGGAGGAGACCAGGCCGCCAATCACCACGATGGCCAGCGGCTGGGAAATGAACCCGCCGCCGCCCGTCATGCCGAGGGCCATGGGGGTCAGCGCGAAAACCGTGGCCAGCGCGGTCATGAGGATGGGGCGGAGACGCTGCCGGGCGCCGTGCGTGATGGCGTCGGCCACGCCCATCCCCGGCTTGCCGCCGCGTGGCTTCCGATACTGGTTGATCAGGTCGATCAGCACGATCGCATTGGTCACCACGATGCCCACGAGCATCAGCATGCCGATCAGCGACGGCAGCCCCAGCGGCACCCGCGTGGCCAGGAGCAGGGCCACGGCCCCGGTGGCGGCGAACGGCACCGAAACGAGGAGGATCAGCGGCTGCACCAGGGACTTGAAGGCCGCCACCATGATCACGTAGACGATGGCGATGGCTGCCAGCAGCGCGAGGCCGAGCTGCCGGAACGATTCCGCCTGCTGGGTCGTGGCGCCGCCGATCTCCGCGGTCACCCCGGCGGGCAGCTTCACGGCTTTGAGGCGCTGCTGCACCTCGGCGCTGACGGCGCCCAGGTTGGATCCCGACGGCGTGATGGACACCTGTGCGGTCCGCTGTCCGTTGCTTGAGGTGATGGAAACGGGCACGTCCACCTGCTCGACGGCGGCAATCCGGCCGAGCGGGACCGCACCGGATGCGGTGGGGAGCGGGATGTTGCGGACTGCCGCGATGCTGGTGAAGCGTTTGCCTTCGCCGATCTGGACGGGGAAGTCGTCCGTGTCGATGCGGACGGTGCCTGCCGGGACGGGGCTGATGGTCGAGGCCAGGACGCCTGCCACCTGCTCTTCGGTCAGGCCCGCGGCAACCGCCTTGGCCCGGTCAACCTTCACCTGCACCACGGGCTGGCTGGCAGCCAGGTTGGTGGTCACCTCACTGCTCCCGGGAACCCCGGCCATGGCCTCGACCATGGCGTCGCTGGCTTTCCCCAGGTCTTCGGAGGTGGCGGCCTTCAGGGTGATGTCCACGGTGGAGGACGTGCCGAAGCCTCCCTGCTGGGAACCGACGGAGATCTTGCCCGCAGCACCTGCAGACGCCAGTTCACTGCGGACGGTGTCCTGCAGCCTGCCCTGGTTCGCTTTTTCGTCGGTAACAACCGTGAACGAGGAATTCGAGGCGCCAGAGGACGTCAGCGCGGTGAAGCCCGCCTGCGCATTGCCGGAGGTCACCTGCACATCCTTGATCCCGTCGATACCAAGGAGCACATCCTCGACCTTCCGGGCCGCGGCGCTGGTGTCTTCGAGGCTCGTGCCGGCCGGAAGTTCCTGCTTGACCGTCATGCTGTTCTCGCCCGAACGCCCCAGCAGGTCGGTGGCGAGCAGCGGCGTCATCGCTGCGGTCCCGCCGAGAACCAGGACCGCGGCGATCAGCGTGAGCACGGGGTGCTTCTGGGTTTTGTTCAGCACGGGAAGGTAGCCGCGCTGGAGCAGGCTGCGCTGTTCGGCCTCGTGTGCCTGCGCCTGGACTTCCCCGGCGGACCGCGGGGCATCGCCGGTGCCTTCGTTCGCGGGGCTCTTCAGGAACCAGTACGCGAGCACCGGCACGATGGTCAGCGACACCAGCAGCGAGGAGAGCAGGGCGATGGTGACCGTCAGCGCGAACGGGCGGAACAGTTCGCCCGCGAGCTCGCCCACAAAGGCGATCGGGAGGAAAACGGCCACGGTGGTTAGCGTAGAAGCGGTGATCGCGCCGGCCACTTCACGGATGGAGGTGAGGATCGCGGTGAGCTTGGCTTCGCCGTAGCTCAGGTGCCGCTTGATGTTCTCGATCACCACGATGGAATCGTCCACCACCCGGCCAATCGCGATGGTCAGTGCCCCGAGCGTCAGGATGTTCAGTGAATAGCCTGTGCCGGAGAGGCCGATGAAGGTGATCAGCAGCGACAGCGGAATGGAGACGGCGGTGACCAGGGTGGAGCGGACGGACATGAGGAAGAGAAGGATGACCGCCACCGCGAAACCGAGGCCCAGCAAACCCTCTGTGGTGAGGTCCTTGATGGATTTCTCGATAAAGGGTGCCTGGTCGAAGACGGGGGTGAACCTGGCCTTCGAGCCCAGCTCCGCCTCAAGCTGCGGCAGCAAGTCCTTCACCGCGTGCGAGACCGCCACGGTGTCGCCCTCGGGCTTCTTCGTCACGGAAATGGCCAGCGTCTCGAGGCCGTTCGTCCGGGTGATGGACGTCCGCGCGTCATCCTTGATGCTGACATCGGCCACAGAACCGATGGTGGTGCCGGCGTTGGCCCCGCTGAGCGGAAGTGCCTTCACCGCGGCCACCGAGTCGACCGGGCTGCCGATCTGCAGGGACAGGCTTTGGCCCTTCTCCTCAATCGTGCCCGCCGGGACAAGGTCGCCGTTGTTGGTCAGGGCGTTCCGGACCGACTGGATGCTGGCACCGCCGGCGGCCATTCTGGCAGCGTTCGGCTGGATGAGGATGTGCCGGCTGGCGCCGCCTGTCACGTCGGCGCCGCGGACGCCGTCGAGCTTTTGCAGCCTCGGCACCGACAGCCGCTGGAGGTCCGTATTCAGCTCACTCAGGGACTTGTCCGAGGAGACGGCGAGGAAGACGATCGGGAAGTCGCTGATGCTGCCGGCGATGGCCTGGGGCTGGACGTCGTCCGGGAGCGTGCGCTTCGCATTGGAAATTGCCCGGTCGATCTGGTTCCGGGCCCGGTCCAGGTTGGAACCGTAGGTGAACACCAGGCTGATCTGCGAGACGCCGTTGCGGGAGGTGGACGACGTCGACTCCAGGCCTTCGACGCCGTTCAGCGCCGTCTCCAGCGGCCGGCTGACCTGCTTGTCCACCACCTCGGGCGACGCCCCGGGCATCGACGTGATCACCGTGATCCGCGGGAACTCAATCGAGGGGATGAGTTCCTGCTTCAGCGAGGACATGGTGATCACGCCGAACACCGAGGCGAAGATGGTGATCAGCGCGATGAGTGCGCGGTTCCCGAGGGATAGGTGGGCCAGCCGGAACATCGCTTGATCTCCTGGGTTGACGGGTCGACGGACTGTTTGCCTTCGGTGGAACCTGCCGCAACCCGCGCCGGGTCAGCGCTGGACGGTCACCGCTGGACTGCGGGCGATGCTTCCAGCTGAAGGCTCTTGGCCGTAGCCTTCTCGAGTTCAGCTGCCAGCTCCGGGTTTTCGTTGAGCTTGACACCGTAGCCCGGCATCATTTCCTTGAGCTTGGACTGCCAGCCCTTGAAGTTCTTGGGGAAGGACTTCTGCAGGAGCTCGATCATGATGGGCACGGCCGTGGAGGCACCCGGTGAAGCGCCGAGGAGGGCGCCGACGGAACCGTCGCGGGCAGCAATCACCTCGGTGCCGAACTGCAGCACACCGCCCTTCTTCGGATCCTTCTTGATGATCTGCACACGCTGGCCGGCGGTAATGAGTTCCCAGTCGCCGTCCTTGGCCTCCGGGTAGTACTCGCGCAGTGCCTCCACCTTGTCACCGTGGCGCTTGGCCACCTCCTTGACCAGATAGGCGGTCAGGTCCATGTTGTCCTTGGCCACGGCGAGCATCGGGATGATGTTGCTTGGGCGGATGGACAGCGGGAGATCCAGGTAGCTGCCGTTCTTCAGGAAGTTTGTGGAGAAGCCGGCGTACGGGCCGAACAGCAGGGAGCGCTTGCCATTGACGTAGCGGGTGTCCAGGTGCGGCACGGACATGGGCGGGGCGCCCACGGAAGCCTGGCCGTAGACCTTGGCGTTGTGCTGGGAGGCGAGGGACGGGTCCGTGCAGCGGAAGAACTGGCCGGACACGGGGAACCCGCCGAAACCCTTGCTTTCCGGGATGCCCGAGGCCTGCAGCAGGTGCAGCGCTCCGCCGCCGGCGCCGACGAAGACGAACTTGGCGCGGATACTGCCGCGCTCACCGGAAGCGGGGTGCTTGAGCGAAAGGTCCCAGCCGCCGTCGGACGCCCTGCGGACATCGGTGACGTCATGGCCGTAGTTGATTTCGACGCCGTTGTTGGCCAGGTAGCCGGTGAGCTCCCGGGTCAGCGCACCGAAGTCGACGTCGGTGCCTTCGGCGGCGCGGGTGGCGGCGACGCGCTGCTTGGTGTCGCGGCCCTTGACGATCAGCGGCGCCCACTTGGCGATCTGCGCGAAGTCCTCGGAGTACTCCATGCTCCGGAACAGCGTGTGTTCCTTGAGCGCGTTGTACCGGGTCTTGAGGAAGTTCGAGTTGTCGTCGCCGATGACGAAGCTCATGTGCGGAACGGTGTTGATGAATCCCTTGGGGGAGCCGATCAGGGAGTTGTCCACCAGGTGGGACCAGAACTGGCGGGACAGCTGGTACTGCTCGTTGATGTGCAGCGCCTTGGCAGGATTGACCGAGCCGTCTTTGGCGGCGGGGGAGTAATTAAGCTCACACAGCGCGGCGTGTCCGGTGCCGGCGTTGTTCCACGGTCCCGAGCTCTCCAGGCCGGCCTCGTCAAGCCGCTCGAACAGGGAGATGGTCCAGTTGGGTTCGAGCTGCTTGATGAACGCACCCAGCGTGGCGCTCATGATGCCGCCGCCAATAAGGACGACGTCGGCATGTTGGGTCTTGGAAATGAAGGTCACAATCAGTCTCCGATAGGCGGCTCTGGCTGTCACAGAATATCCCTGCACCGCCCACTAACTGAAATTGCGGCCCGGCGTCAAGACCTTAGCTGGACCTTGGTGAAAACTTCATTTAATACCGGCGAGGCGGGATAGCTGACCACCCGGTCGGACAGGGCCAGGGCAGAGATCGGGAACGCGATGGGGACTGCGGGCAACGACTCCGCGATCTGGGCGTTGATGGTCTGGTACTGCTGCGTGCGTTCCTGGCCGTCCGGGAGTCCGCGTGCACGGTCGATCTTGGCGAACACCTGCGGGTCCTGGTACCCGAACTCCCCGTTTTTCTCGCCGAAAAGCGGGGCAAGGAAATTGTCCGCGTCGGCATAGGAACCGTTCCAGCCGAGCAGGTGCAGGGCATGGTCGCCGGGGTTTTGCACCTTCTGCAGGTAGCCGTCGGTCCAGTCGACGGGGACGGGCTGGATGTTCAGGCCGACTGCCGTGAGCTGCCGGCTGATTTCCGCGTAGACCTTCTCCGGGGTGGGCAGATACGGCCGCGTGACGTTCATGGGGTAGTAGAACTTCAGGGCCTGGCCCTTGTAGCCGGCGTCGGCCAGGAGTTCCTTCGCCTTGCCGGGATCATGGCCCAGCGCGGGTGCGTTGTTGTTGAACCCGCTCAGCTTGGGCGGAACGAACTGCGAGGCCTGGGCCGTGTTGTCGATGAAGAAGCGCCTTATCAGCGTGTCCTTGTCGATGGCCAGCTCGATGGCCTGCCGGATTTTGAGGTCCTTCAGTACGGGAATTTCCTGGTTCATGCCCAGATACATCACCGAGAACGGGTCGCGCTGGATGATCTGTTTGCCGCGTTTGACCAGCTGGTCGAAGTTCCCCACCGTTACGGCGTCATAGCCGTCGATCCGGCCGTCCAGCAGTGCCTGCAGCCGCGTCTGGGGGTGGTCGTAGGTGACGAACTTGAGGATGGCAATCTGGCCCCGGGTGCCCCAGTACTCCTTGTTGTCCGCGAGGGTGACGCCCGCGCTGTCCCAAGCGGCGAAGCGGAAGGGGCCGGTGCCCACGGGATGGGTGGCGTAGGCGGAAAGTGCCTGGCTGCCGCGCCGCAGGCTGAGCTGGTCGGCTTTCCCGGCGGCGAGTGCCCTGGGGGAGGAGATGGCAAACGCGGGAAGCGTCAGGGCCTGCAGGAAGCCGGTGAAGCGCTCCGTGAGGCTGATCCGCACCCGCAGCGCCGACAGGGCGGTGCAGGATTTGAAGACGGACAGCTCCGCGTGGTCGGCGTGTTCCTTGAAGACTCCCTTGAACGTGGTTCCTGGAGACTGCTTCCGCAGCGCCTCTGAAAACTTGAACCAGCGCTCGAAATTGGTGCAGACGGCGCTGGCGTTGAATGGGGAGCCGTCGTGAAACTTGATGCCCGGGCGAAGGGTGAAGGTGTAGGACATGCCGTCCGACGATTCCGTCCAGTCCGTGGCCAGCAGCGGTGTGGGCTCGCCCGTTGTCTGGTCGACGCCCACCAGGCCTTCGAGGACCTGACGGGTGACCCGCTGCGATTCGACGTCGTTGGCCAGGGCGGGATCCAGGCCCAGGGGCTGCGAGGCCGTGCCGAACGTGAAGGTCTCTGACGGTGCTGCGGCGGCTGTTGTGGTGCTCGCCGCGGCGGACGACGGCGTGGGCTGGGCTTCGCTCGTGCAGGACGTGAGGGACAGGCCCAGGAGGACGGCGCCGGTCTTGAGGGCCGTACGGCGCGGGATACTGCTGCTGGGCACTCGATTACCACCTCTGGACTGCTGGGGTGCGCGTGGGCGGCTGCTTGCCCGCCACCCAGTCTAATTGACGGATCGCGGACCGATGGCTTACGCGTGAGCCAGGACACGCCCGGGCGCACAAAAGGCCGTGGTCCGCACTTTGGGCGCGGGCCACGGCCTCATTTGCGGTGCCTACTTGGGCATCAGCACCGAGTCCACGAGGTAAACGGTGGCGTTCGCCGTCTGGACGCCGCCGCAGATCACGTTGGCGCCGTCCACCTTGAGGGCATCCTTGGTGCCGGTCACGGTTACCGACCCGCCCTGCACGGTCTTGTGCGTGCCCACGATCTTGTCCGGAGTGATCTGACCCGGGACCACGTGGTAGGTGAGGATCTTGCTCAGGAGGGCATCGTCCTTCTTGAGGGTCTCGATCGTTGCTGCATCCACCTTGGCGAAGGCATCGTCAACCGGTGCGAACACCGTGAACTCGCTGCCGTTCAGGGTGTCCACAAGATTGACCTTCGGGTTCAGCTTGCCGGAGACCGCGGCCGTGAGCGTCTTCAGGAGCGGGTTGTTCGAGGCGGCGACGGCCACGGGATCCAGGGCCATGCCTGCGACCGAACCCTTGCCGCTGGGGACCTGCTTGGCGTAGTCGGCACAGCCGGGCCCGACGAGGTTGGCGGCCGGATCCATGGCCGCCGTTGACGTTTCTGACGGTGACGGCGCCATGCTGGAGGCGGAGGGCTCGGCGGCGGCCGACGAGCTGGTGGACGTCCCGGCGGAGCCGCCGCAGGCGGTGAGGCTCAGCAGAGCTGCGGCTGCCATGCCTGCGACGGTGAAGGTTGAGCGCTTGAAAGACTGCATTTCGATTCTCCTTAGTTGTGCCGACGATCGGGGCCGGAGGAAGGGAAGGGTCCTCCGGTGATCCTTTTCCGACTGTGGGGCACCGGCCTGTCTGTGGGGCAGGTGGGCGGTGTCTCACTGGGTATTCGCCTTGCAGCCAGCAGCGGATGGGTGAACCGGGAAAGTTTGTTAAAC
>NZ_JBHTSL010000101.1:0-8736 GCF_042795115.1 Arthrobacter sp. NPDC056493
ACAGCACTGGACCCCCACAGCCGGCCACGGAGCGAAGCGGAGTGGACGCCCTCCTGGATACGAGCCCCCGCGAGCCTGCGTTACTCCCAGCAAACGGCCAACACTCTCCCAAGGTGCTCCGGGCTTTCTCCAAGGCTGGCAAGACAGAGTTGTCTCATCCCCAGGGGCCGCAGCATTGGACACAGCCTGCCGGCCAGGACGCCGGGGCCCGGACTGTCCCCCATGCAGCCGGCCCCGGCGGAAAGGCTCTCCAGGCTGCCGCCAGCGGATCGGGAACGCTGGCCCCTCCACGGCCACAGGCGACCCGAGTGGCAGGATGGTGCCGTGACGACCAGACGGCATACTTCGGCTCCGAACGCGGAGTGGGTGCTGATGTACCGGGGCGGACTGACCCGCCCCCGGATCGCCGCGCTCACCAGGGCCCCCGCCTCGACCATCAGCTACCACCTGTCCGTGGCGCTGGCCGCCGACCCCGGGCTCCAGGCAGCCCACGAACAGGCCGCCGGCACATCGACGCCACAGGTGAGCGTGCTGGGGCTGGCGCGGATGCGCCAGCTCGTGGCCCTGGTCCAGGAAACCGGCCGTTACCCCACCCGTACAGCCATTGATGCTACGGAGCGGATGTTGGCGTCCTGGTGGGAGCGGCGCCGCCGCGACGCCGCGGCCGGGACACTCGCACCGGCCTACCGTGACGGGCTTGCCTTACTCCCGGACTGGCAACGGCCACCACGGCCAGTGGCCGACGAGGCCAGATGGCAGGACCGGCTCACCGCCCTGGCCCGGTACCGGGCCGCGGGGCACGACTGGCCGCGGCACAAGGCAGTCGTGACCGGCGAAGAACACGACCTGGGCGTCTGGATCCACGTCCAGCGCCAAAAGGCGCGCCGCGGCGAACTCGAACCAGCCAAAGCACGGACCCTGGACGAGGCGCTGCCGGGCTGGCGCACCGGACGGCAACGTGGCCGGAAACCCCACAACAGCCCCAGCGCCCCAGACAGCTGAGCCGGAGACGGAGACGCCAGGCATTAGTACTCTGGCTGTGGACTCTCATTTACCGAAAGGGGATACGGAAATGAGCCTCAGACGTCTCTTTCAACGCAAGGCAGCGGCCGCCCCCGGCCGCGGACCCGCCCCAGACCTCCCCGCCGAGCCCCCGGCGCCCTCGAAGGCTCCGCTGTCGGCCGAGCAGGAAGAAGACCTGCGCAGCGCCTGGGCCCAGCTGACCGAGGCAGCAGAGCGCTCAAAGGTGGTCAGCTTCCGTGCCTGCACCCGCGCCGGAGGATCCTGGACGGAAAACCCGGCAGCGGTCCGGGCGATCGCGGTCACCCTCCGCGACTTCCCAAAGGACGGCGCGCAACCTACCTGAGCGGGTGAACGGGTTGTGCCCGTTGGGGGCAGGTGGAGCCCTCCGCACAGCTCAAAGCTGTCCCCATTGGGTACAACCCGGGCCGGTCCTCCGCCAGCATCGGATGCAATCTGAGGCGGGGCGTTCGGTTGTCAGTCCCCGGCGCTACACTTGAAACCTATCGAACATATATTCGAAAAAGGTGTGTTGTGGGCGTTGTTATTGGCCCCCGCGTGATAGATGCGGGCGTCTCATTGTTATCGGTGCTGGTCTCCCCGGTGCCGGTCGCTGCCGGGTACCCGTCGCCGGCGCAGGACTACTTCGACGGCCGGATCGACCTGAACGAGCACCTGATCAAGGACATCACCAGCACCTACGTCGTCCGCGTGACCGGGGAATCCATGGAGGGCGCGGGAATCAGCGACGGGGACGAACTGATCGTGAACCGGGCACTGGAACCCACCGACGGGTGCGTGGTCGTCGCGGTCCTGGACGGTGAGCTGACGATCAAGCGGCTGCGGATCACGCCCGCCGGGGTGGTGCTGCAGGCAGAGAACCCGTCCTACCCGGACATCCGCGTCCCGGCCCTGGCCGACCTCACCATCTGGGGTGTCGCGACCCGGTGCCTGCACCATGTCTAACGCGCGCTTTTCCGTTACACGGGAGCCGTGCGGGCAGGGGGCCGACAGTGTCTAGGCCGGCACTGATGCGGCGGATGCCGCAGATCGCGCACGTGGACGTGAACTGCTTCTACGCCTCCGCGGAACGGGCGTTCAACCCGTCCCTGGAGCACAAACCCGTCATCGTCCTCTCCAACAACGATGGGTGCGCGGTCACCCGCTCCCCCGAGGCCAAGGCCCTGGGCATCCCCATGGGCGAGCCCTGGTTCAAACTCGCCCCCAGGGCCAAGGAATGGGGCCTCGTCGCGCTCTCGTCCAACTACGAGCTCTACGGGGACATCAGCGCCCGGGTCATGGAACTGCTGGGCCGATACTCGGCCTGGCTGGAGGTCTACAGCATCGACGAGGCCTTCCTCGGCGTCAAAGGCTCCCCTGCCGAGCTGCTGGCCCTGGGCCGGTCCATGAAAGCCGCGGTCCGGCGGAACGTCGGCGTGCCCGTCTGCGTCGGGATCGCCCCGACCAAGACCATCGCGAAACTGGCCAACAAATGGGCCAAGAACAACCCCGCGTTCGGCGGGGTGTGCCACTGGGACTCCGTCCCCTCCCCCGAGCGGGAAGGGCTGATGGGGCGCCTGTCGGTCATCGAGATCTGGGGCGTCGCCGCCCGGCTGACCCGGCGGCTGAACGCCCTGGGCATCCACTCCATCCTTGACCTGTCCCGGGCGGATCCGGTGATGATCCGGGACCGGTTCTCCATCGTCATGATGCGCACCGTCCTGGAACTGCAGGGCACCCCCGGCATCCCCATGGAGGAGGAACGCATCGGGCGGGAACAGCTCATCTTCTCCCGCTCATTCGCAACACCCGTCACCACCGCCGCCGGGATCCGCCAGGTCCTCTCCGTCTACGGCCAGCAGGCCTCGGCCCGGCTGGCCAAACACGGACTGCAGGCCAAAGTCCTCACCGCGTTCGCCGGCACCTCCCACTACAACCCCAAAGACACCTCCTACCCCTCCGTCTGCATCCCCTTACCGATGCCCACCGCCGACCCCGTGATCCTGACCAAAGCCGCCCACGCACTCCTGCCCCGCATCACCGAGGGCATCCGCTACGCCCGGGCCGGGATCATGGTCACCGACCTGCGCCCCACCGGAAACCAAAAACCCCTGTCCCTGTTCGAGAACCCGCACGAAGAACGCGGCGTCGGCACCCTCCTGGAAGACGTCACCCGGCGCTACGGCCGCGGCTCCATCGGCCTGGGCCACGCCGGCATCAAAACCGGACTCGACTGGACCATGAAACGCGACATGCTCTACCCCGGTACACCACCCACTGGGACGAACTACCCCTCGTCAAAGCCGCCTAAAACCACCAACGTCACCACCAAGCACCACACGAAAGAACCACCAGATGACAATCACGCCTGACGCCCCGACCCTGAACACGCTCATCCTGGACCTCCCGGTGGACGTCCGCTTCAACCCGGCCGGCATTCCCCTCGCCGTCCGCTACGACGGGCACATCTGGGCAGTCGCTGCCGAACCGGTGCATTGGTTCAGCAGGGACTCCTGGTGGGACACCCGCCGCACAGCCCCTCGCGGCATCGGAAACGTCGTCGACGTCGAACACTGGCGACTCCAGGTCCGCCTAGCCGCCTCAACCTCGGCACTGCGAACGTTCCAGCTACGCCGGGGCCCGCTGTCGGAACAGTGGCTGCTGGAAAGCATCTCCGACATTGGGACCGTCTCCACCTAGCAGAGGGCGGGCTGATTAGGATTCTGGGGTGGAAGTTACTTTGACCATTGAGTCCGGTGACGGCTCGAGAAGCCAGGTCAGCGCAGCAGGAGCCAACTACGAGGAAGCCTTCGCGGCCGCCAAACCAAAATCCCCGAGGACAGCAAAGCGATAGTTGTTCGCGTCGCGTAGCGATGCGAACACGTCCTACGTTTCACCTTCAGCCTTCGTCGAGTGGTCTGTCTGCCTCGTCAAGTGGGAGGCTGCGATTTTCGTACAGTTCGCGGACTCGGACGTGCTCGTCCACCGGAGTGGCCTCCAGGATGGATTCAATCACTGTGGCCATGAATTGAGCTACTCCGATGTCGTCGGGGACCAGGTCCTGGACGAACCGAACCGTTCCGACGGGATCAGCGTCCTCCCAATCGACGAGAATTAGGGCAGTGGTGGTGTAACCGTTGCCGTCGCCTCTGTCGCGGAGTTTTCTCATCATGTCCATCGTGCGGGCGAAGGCAGCGGGTTCATCACGGACGATACTTCCGCGCTGAACGAACGCGAATCCAACGGCTGCCAGGGGGTATCTTGCCCTTAAATTTCCGGCGTCTCCGTATGCTTCTTCAAAACGGTTTGAGAGGTTTTTCCCGAACGATGAGCTCATGGCCTTGGTCGAGAGGATCAGTTCGGGTCCTCTGTCCCAGCGCGCTATGGCCACGTCGACCTGTTTGACGTAGGCCCTCCCCAGAATTCGCGCGTCTGCAGCGCCGATGCCCTGCTTGACGAGGAGGTCACGTACTTGGGAGGCAAGACCGCGGGGCAATTTGGACAACAGCGCCATCACGTCTTGGGAAACGACACGGGGCCTGGTGGCCCGCGGCCAGACTTCGTCAGTGCCGAAACCGGCCCGGCGGAGTTCGTGTGCGAACCACGCGTCAATTGCCTTCGCGAAGCGGCCGCTTTGTGTCTTGTCACCAGCCAGTAGGGGTACGGCAAGCAGGCGACATAGAAGGTCGTAGTCGGGTTGGAACGCAGGTGCCTCGGTGGCGCCATGTACCCAAGGACTCGTCATGGACGCACTGGCGATGATTGGGTCGAAGTCTGAGAATGCGTCTTGGTCCTTAGGCACGGTTTGCCGATCTTGACCGTGCTTTGCGTCGATTGAGGAGTGCCGCTCGGGCAGCCTTCAGTTCGTCGATTTGTTCTTCGTCGAGTTTGAGACCCCTCTTGAGCACTACGGCGTCTACGAGTTCAGTTGCTTTGACCGTGTCGCCGTTCCGTAGCGCGGCGTCGACCTTGGCCTTGATGGAGCGCAGCTCTTCGGCATGGTTTTTGACAAGGGCTGGGCTGGGCAGGGGCAATAGGTCCGCTTCACCGGGTTCGATCTTGAGCATTCCACCCCCGTAGGCCCTGCCGACCGTTTCCGCACCGAGAATGGTCATTGTGTTTAGGGAGGCGAGCGGCAGAAGTTCGCGGCCTAACTCGCGATTTTCCAGGGAAAAGTACACTCCGTGAACCGAGTTGAGATGATGAACACCTGCGTTATTGGTGGTAAGTCGTGGGGTATCCGCGTTCATGTACGTGAGAAAGAGATCGGGAACGGCTACCAATGGAACTCTCCACCAGGGTTTCCGGACACGGCATTTATATGCCTTGTCTACGCCAGTCCTTTCGCCCTCTTCGATGAAGGCCTCTGCCGCTTCCGACGGATTGCCGGAGGGCCGGAACAGGTACGTGGGTTTGCCTTCTTCGCTGAGCTGACGCAACTGCCGTGAGCTGAGTTCCAGGCCGCGTAGGTGCCGACTCCCTGGCGGAGAGATGCGCACGAGATCGGTTCTGCTGAAGCCCCGCCGTTTAGCCTCGTCCCACGTTGCGGTGAAGAAGGCATTGTTTCCGGTGACCGCCCCCAAAGATGTTTCCCCCCATTTCTGGAGAACCGAAAACCCTGATCCGGCAAGAGCTTCGTCATAGATGCGACGAGCTGCGGCCCCGACCATGGATCCAGTCCATTTTTCTCCGGCGGCGACAGGAACCCATGTGCTGGGCGTGTCCATTGACGGCAGATCATCGACGGTCTCCGCCTGAAAAAGCGTAAAGCGGTCTGTTGGTCCGTCCCGGAAGCCCTCGGCAAGGAGAAGGACGACTTCCTCTTGGACGGAAGGGAAGACGCGTTCGCCGAAGAGGACAAGTTCAACTTTCTGGAAGCTGTCCAGCAGGAATTTTCGGACCGGGGACGCATAGTTCACGGACAAAAGTTCCGCGGGCAATACAAGACCCAGCCGTCCTCCGTCGCGCAAGAATCGTGAGGCGTGGACGACAAAGGCGGCCCAGCTGGACGCAAGTTCACTGAGGCGGACACCTGCAGCTGCGGCTGCGGCTCTGGACTTTTCCCGGAACTCGCCGGCATGTTCGTGGTACCGGATGTACGGAGGATTTCCTATGACCGCGTCATAGTCGTTCGTGGGGGCGAACTCGAAGAAATCTCCGATTTGAATGTCGGCTTCTATGCCGGCATCGGCAAGAAGTACCCGCGCAAAGCGGGCGGACGTGTCAAAAAGCTCAACGCCGGCCAGATAGGGGTCGTCCAGTCCACGTGCTTTAGCGACCGCACCCGCAGAAAGAAGAAACGCCGCTTCGCCGCACGACGGCTCCAGCAACCGTGCCGTGTGCTCGTTGACGGCCCAAGCCGATATGAAGTCGGTTACTGCAGGGGGCGTGAAGAAGGCGCCCCTGGACTTCCTGAGCTGGCTCGTATCGTCGTCTCTCAAAACATCTAGCACCCAGTAAGTCTTCCATAGGGTGCCGTCAGAATATGGTCGAATCACCCCTCGTGAGCCGTAGATCTCGGCAAGGGCACGCCATACTGCCGCAGGAGTTCGAAGCCTCCATTCGTCTAGTCCCTCAGGCTGATGCCATCAACGTTTTTAAGCCGCCTTTCCAGCTTGCGCTTCCACTCCCCACTGTCCAGAGGAATGTACAGGACACCACTCAGGTCAGAAGGCTGCTCGACGTGGTCTTTAACCAGCGCCATTACGTGCCGACGGCCAAGCAGACCGGCGAAATATCCCAGTTCGAAGACGACGTTTTGTCGTGCCCTGGGACGCAACTCGTCTTCGGTTTTGGCACGGCCAACGTCGTCCGGGGTCAACAGCACAATGGCGCATGCCGCATCACTTGCGTGTTGTTCGAACTTCTCGATGATGGTGTCGCCATTATCGTCTTCGTCGTGGAGGATGATCACCTTGTTGGCGACCGTCTTCTGCACGAACGCATCAACTCTGTCTCGGACGGCTTCATCATGGCCATGCACGATGAAGACTGTTTTCCCCGTTTGTTCCACCCCTTGCACTTCCTTCTCTTCCTCCAGATGTGGATAAGGGCCTGTTGGCATGCTCAAAGTCGTCCCCACCTGGGCGAGATAGTCTCCAGCGGTTTCGATCTTCAAGTACTTGCGAAGGCCGGTTCCGCCGAGCTGCGCAACCCAGCGATTGCCGACCTTAACGACACCCACGTTCTCTTTTTGTAAAACTTGGGCAATCGCCTCCACTGGCATGACGAATGGTTTGTCGGAACGGGGCGATACCAGCCATTCAGCGTAGTCAGCGAGTTCCCTTTCTCTGCCCGGCTGGCTTTCGCCCCGGCTCTCGCGCCGGATGCGATTGCTCGCCTGAGCAAGAGTTCGAATGATCCGGACGAGGTCGTCCGCGAGTGGCTGGGTGTTTCGCTTCTTGTGTCTGGCCAGCTGAACCAGCCCTGCGATAGTAAGGCCGACCTGTTCGTCGTCCCTCGGGATCGGTCCCACGAACGCGCCTTCTGACCGCCACACCAGTCCATAGGGCGACCCGTGAGGTCCAATGCCGATTCGGCTGTATGAAGGGAGTTGCTGATGAACTTCCCCGGCTTCATGGTCTCGTAGGTCGAAAAAGTACTGGTCGACATCACGCCACGTCGGCCAATGCATCCCAACCGCGTTTGCGGGGTGTTCGATGATCGCTAGGTGCCAGATAGCATCAAGCAGCTCAATCTGGTCGTCACTAAGGTCGGTTAGCAGCAGCCAGGAAAAATCGCCTGTTGACCAGATGTCTGCGTCTTGCTCAGACCCGTTCATTCCCGCTCCCTCTCCAGCCTCCGGCACCAAGTGAATCACAGCGTCGCACAGGAATAACAAAGGGCCGCCAGACCCGGCTGAGATCCTTAGCGCGCATGACGATGGCCTAATCCCAGAGTGTTGGAACGCGCCAAAGCCAGCTAGCAACAAGGACGGAGGAGGTCCGCCCCGTTACTAGACATGTCTGAATGCGCTTCCTATGGGCAGACGGCCAGGGGCCGAAAGTACAGGGCGCCGTCCCTGTGTAAGACGGCCATGCGTGGCGATTCGGCCGAGTATGGCCACCCGGCCTCTTTGGGTGTGAACTCGCGAATCATGGGCCTGCGCCCGTCCCCGGTAGCTGCCACGACAGCCATGGCTTGCCTTGGTCGGTCCTTGAGCCATTAATGTCTCTGCCGTGATCTAGCATCGCCCATAGAGCAGGGACAACTGCGCTCCGAGTCGGATAGAACTGGGGAAATTTTGAAGGCACTCGAAGACTGGCCAGCGCTCTCGCCCGAGGATCGGAGCAAGCTCGGGCTTTCGCGACGCTCACCGAAGCCTGAAACAACGGTTGCCGCCAAGCATGGCGAAGTATTGGATATGTGGAACGACGAAAATCTGTTCGGGCCCCAGGACATTCCTGCATCATCCCCGGTGAAGGTGAAATGGACATGTGGAGCGGGTCACGAATTCGTTGAATCTGCGGTAGTGCAATGCAGCGCTGTCTCGGCCTGGCGAGCGGACGCTGGTGGTTCAAGGGCATGCAAGCACTGCTACGAAGACCAGCGGACCGACAGGATCAGATTGGAATGCGGCCACTCGGTCGTAATTCGTCAGGGGAACGAGGATCGGAAGCTGGGGACTGCCCCGGCTTTTGTTGACTCGGGGTCTTAGGCCGCTGTGAGCGCGGTCCGGTTGATTGTTTCATATTCGATGGGCGTGAGTTTGCCCAG
>NZ_JBHTSL010000102.1:0-7954 GCF_042795115.1 Arthrobacter sp. NPDC056493
ACTCAACCCACTCGGCGGTCTCTTCCGGATCACGATCAGGCAGCTGGTTAGTCAACCCGCTGAGGATATGGGAGGTATCTTCTCCTGCAGCCACGTCCAACCTCTCTTTGCGCGCATTCATCGGCGCACTCAGGTCCGGCAGGGTAGCTGCCCGGCGTGAACGCGTCGTGTGCGTCGTATCGGTTACAACAGCCCGGTCATGTGCGCCGGGCAGGGTTCTATCTCGTGTGTATGACTGCCTATTGGGTCGGGGCGGTCGCCCCGCTAGGCATAGTTGTCAACAGTCACTGTAGCTCTGACGGCTTCCGGATGCGTAGCCGCACCTGAACCGCCTGCCCTATTTGACCGTCATACTTGTTGTGTGACGCACAATAAGCCGCACCGCGGCGCACGTAGCTTGAAGCACACGCCCAAAGGGTGTTGGCTTGGAGTAATTGAAATCACTAGGCACAGGAGGAACACGTGAGCGAGGCCGACGCCGCCACTTCGGTAAATGTGGCGGAAAAATTGGGTTTCAAGGACGGGGATCTGATTCAGGAGTTCGGTTACGACGACGACGTCGACTTCGACTTGCGTGATGACATAGAGGATCTGACGGGGTCGGAGCTTCTGGATGAGGATGATCACGACGTCGTGGACGCCGTGATCTTTTGGTGGCGGGACGGCGACGGCGACCTCGTGGACACGCTGGTCGATTCGCTCACGACGCTCACCGAGGGCGGGGTGGTGTGGGTCCTCACGCCCAAGTCCGGCCGTACCGGATACGTTTCGCCTTCCGACATCCAGGACGCCGCACCCACCGCAGGGCTGCACTGCACGACGTCCGCGGGCGTTTCCAAGGACTGGAGCGCCACGCGCCTGGTGACCAGGAAGAACAAGTGACCGGACAGGCCGCCGTTGCGTCGGTGGATCTGGCGGGAGTCCCTGAGGTTGGGCAGCAGGCCCCCGATTTCACCCTGGTCAATCAGTTCGGTGAGCCCGTCCGGCTTGCCGACTTCCGCGGACGCAACGTGGTGGTTATTTTCTACCCCTTCGCGTTCTCCGGGATCTGCACAGGCGAACTGTGTGAGATCCGCGACAACCTCGCAGCCTTCCAGCATGCCGACGCCGAAGTGCTGGCGGTCTCGGTGGACAGCAAGTTCGCCCTCCGTGCGTACGCCGAGCAGGAAGGCTATGGCTTCAGTCTGCTCGCGGACTTCTGGCCGCACGGCGCCGTTGCCCGGAAGTACGGCGTGTTCGACGAGGAAAGCGGAATGGCGCGGCGCGGGACATTCATCATCGACGCCGACGGAACGGTCCGCTACGTGGTCGTGAATCCGCGGGGCCAGGCCCGGGACCTCGGCGAGTACCGCCGCATCCTGGCAGAACTCGCCCGGGGCTAGGCGCCGGGGTTACCCGATGGACCAGCGGCGGACCGGCACCGGCCTGACAGGGTTTGCCAGTCTGCCGCCTGCCCCGCGCGCCGAGTCATCGGCCAGCGACCTCGATGTGCTGGGCGGGATCCGGGATGTGCTCGCCGGGCTGCCGTTGGCGCTTCTGACCGGGGCGGGGCTGAGCACGGACTCTGGCATTCCGGACTACCGGGGACCGGATTCGCCCCCGCGCTCACCCATGACCTATCAGGAGTTTGTCGGCGATGCTGCCAACCGGCAGCGGTACTGGGCGCGGAACCACATTGGCTGGTCCCACCTCAGGCGGGCCAATCCCAATGCCGGCCATGCCGCCGTCGTCCTCCTCGAGCAGCGCGGGCTCCTGACCGGACTGATCACCCAGAACGTGGACCGTCTTCACGAGGACGCGGGCAGTACCAACGTAGTTGACCTTCATGGACGCTTCGACCAGGTGATTTGCCTGGACTGCCGCCGCACCTACTCGAGGCAAATGCTGGCCGGGGTGCTGGAGGAACTGAACCCGGACTTCCTGGATCACGCCACCACGTCCGGTCTTGTCGAAATGGCCCCTGATGCCGATGCCACGGTGGAGGACCTGCGCCTGATCCGCAGCTTTGTGGTCGCCCGCTGCCCCGCGTGCGGTGGGGTCCTGAAACCGGACTTTGTGTACTTCGGTGAAAACGTCCCCAAGGACCGCGTGGAGCGGGCATACGCAATGGTGGATGAAGCCGAGGCCCTGCTTGTTGCCGGTTCCTCACTAAGCGTCATGAGCGGGCTGCGGTTTGTCCGCCATGCCGCCAAGCAAGGCAAACCTGTTGTCATCATCAACCGTGGCCAGACGCGCGGCGACGACCTCGCCACGATCAAGCTGGAAGCCGGAGTGAGCGAGTCCCTCGCCTGGCTGGCCGAAGAATTGCCGCCGCTCCCGGCAGCCTGACCCGATTAGCGTTTGGGGGCACTGTTCGGGTAGAGTCTATGTTCGTTGGTTCGAGCGCTTCGGCGCGAAAAACCTCTCTTTGGGTCTTTAGCTCAGCTGGTAGAGCGCCACGTTTACACCGTGGATGTCATCGGTTCGATCCCGGTAGGACCCACCTTCAAACCCCGTTTGACCAAGTTCTTGAACCTGGTCAGGCGGGGTTTTCTGTGTTTCCCAGTGCGTGACTGTGGCCCCGAAAAATGTCGGTGCCCGGCCATAGCCTGCGGGCATGGAACACGTACTTGTGAGGGTTGATGCCGACGGGCAGCCGGGGGCTGTCATCCGCGGCGGGCGGGAATGGACCGTAGGCGCGGAACCGCTGCGGTGGTTTGAACGCGTCAGCTGGTGGGAAGCGGAGCGCCGGATGCCGCTGGGACGTAGCCGCGTCGACGTGGAAGTGTGGCGGCTGCAGGCCCGGCTGGGGCGTAACGGGGGATCGGAGCTGACCACCATGGAGATCATCCGCGACGGACTCGGCGGCGGTTGGAGACTGCGGAGCGCGGTGGCGGACAACGCCGCTGCCGGTAACGCGGTTGCGACTGCGGCCTGAGCAGAGGGCTTCGGACCCGGAAGGCCGGAAAACCAGAAAGGCCTAAGAATTGGATAAGCCTTCCACCGCGACTATTGGGGGATGCCGCGGTGGAAGGCTTGACGTTGAATATACCGTGAACTTTCGGAAACACGAAACTGTTGCGGGGCGGCCTCCGCGCGCCGTCGGCAGGAAGGGTCCCGGCATGCCTTCGGCAGCAGCCGCCCAGCCAGTATGATGGTATGTGTTCAGTTGACTGGACGCTTTGGCATCGTCGCCGGTGTTTGGTGCGCGATGCAATCTGCTTGCCCCCGCTGTCTGAGCACGTATCGAAAAGGAGAATCATGGCCGATTCCCGCACCCCCAAAGCCAACGACGGACTGGGCAGCGCGTCCCCGGCGCCTGCCGTCACAAGGGCTGCCGCCGTCCTGGAGTCGCTCGCAGCGTCTGCCACTGGCCGGTTGACGCTCAGTGACCTCGCCCGGGACCTCGGAATCCCCAAATCTTCGACCTCCAACCTCCTGTTGGCCCTCGAGGAGGCCAGGCTTATCAGCAGGCAGGGCGCCGAATACACGCTGGGGCGCAAGCTCGTTGAACTGGGCGCCGCCTACCTGAGCCGGCTCGACGAAGTCCAGGAGTTTTACCGTTTCTGCGAGCAGGCGCCCACGTTGTCCGGTGAAACGGTGCGCATTGCCATGCTGGACGGCACCAACGTCATCTACCTGGCTCGCTATGAGGGCCATCCCGCCGTCCGTCTGACGTCCAATATTGGCGACAAGATGCCGGTTTCCCTCTGCGCCGTAGGCAAGGCGCTCATTGCGAGGCTTCATGACCATGACATCGATGCGATGTTCACGGACGACGCGGAACTCCCGGTGCTGACACCCAAATCGCTGCGCACGGGAGCGGAGCTGAAGGCGCAGCTGGAGGAGATCCGCGAGCAGGGCTTCGCGTTTGAAGACGAGGAATCCACCACCGGCGTGGTGTGCCTCGCCGTGACTGTGCCCACCCGCGGAGCCCACGGCCCCAGCCTTGGGCTGTCCGTCACCGCCCTGAAGGCGACCTACTCACAGGAGCAGGGCGCGCAGATGGTCAAGGAGCTCAATGAGCTGGCGAGGTCCCTGGGTAACCCCATGGGCTAGCAGGATTTCCCGGAGCTATTGGCGCTCCGTTCATCATGTTGTACGCTGTTCAATATAGTGATCGACGCGATGGTGTTGTCACTACTCACCAGGCCAACGGGGGTCTGGTGTCTTTGAGGGAGCGCTAGTGACAACTCGTACTGATTCACAGCTGGCTGATGCGGACGGCGCCGTCGTCGAACCGGAACAGCTGCGCAGGGCAACGCTTGCCAGCTCCGTAGGCTCCGCTCTGGAGTACTACGATTTCTACATCTACGGCCTGGCTTCGGCGCTGATCTTCGGGCCGCTGTTCTTCAAGCCGCTCGGCGATGAGGGTGCACTGATCGCATCATTCGCCACGTACGGTGTGGGCTTCGCTGCCCGCCCGTTCGGCGGGATCATCTTTGGTTTCATCGGCGACCGGTTCGGCCGGAAAATGGTCCTGATTCTCACGATCGGCCTGATGGGAACCGCCAGCTTCGCCATCGGACTCCTGCCTACCTTCGAGCAGGCCGGCATGCTGGGTGCCATCCTCCTCGTAACGTTGCGTATCCTCCAGGGGCTTGGTGCGGGAGCTGAGCAGGCAGGTGCCACCACCTTGATTTCCGAAGTCGCTCCGCGCCGCCGCCGTGGCTTTTTTGCTTCCCTTCCGTTCGTGGGGATCCAGCTGGGCACGCTCCTGGGTGCCGGCACGTTTGCGCTGATCGCCATGGCGGACAAGGCCGTACTTGAGGGCTGGCTGTGGCGTGTGCCCTTCCTTGCGAGCATCCTCCTGATAGCTGTGGCCATCTTCATCAGGCTGCGGCTCAAGGAAACGCCTGTGTTCCAGGAGCTTGAGAAGCACAAGAATGTCGTCAAGAACCCCATTGGCCAGCTCTGGAAGCACTCCAAGAAGAATGTCCTGGTGGGCATCGGCCTGCGCATGGGCGAGAACGGCAACTCCTCGATCTACTCTGCGCTCCTGATTGCGTTCATGGCAGCCCCGGCCGGCGTTTTCCCGGGCGACAAGTTCATCGGACCCGTCGGCCTTCTGATTGCTGCCGGATTTGCCGCCATCCTTGTGGTCACCTTCGGTGCCCTGTCCGACCGCTTTGGCCGCGTCCCGGTATACCGTTACGGCGCGCTGTTCCAGGCCCTGATTGCCTTCCCGGCGTTCTACCTCGTAACGCTGGGCAACGTGACCCTGGTCTGGATGGTCATGGTGGTGGGCATCGCCATCGGTGTCCAGTCGATGCTCGGCCCGCAGTGCCCGCTTCTGCCGGAGCTTTTCGGATCGCAATACCGTTTCACCGGCGTCGCCATGAGCCGCGAATTCTCCGCCGTCCTGGCCGGTGGCCTGGTTCCGCTGGTGGGCGCGTCCCTGCTTGCCGTAACGGGTCACTCCTGGCTGGTGCTGGCCATCTACTCGCTGGTCCTGGCCCTGATCTCCTTCGTGAGCACCTTCTTCACGCCGGAAACCAAGGGCCGCGACCTGGTTGCAATCGAGGACGCCCGCTAGGAGCAACTCGGCTAGACAGCACACAGCGCGAACGCACACTTGCGGCCCATCCCTTCATGGGGCGGGCCGCAAGTGTACGTTCGCGGTTGGCGTTGGGGCCTGAAGTGTACGCTCGCGCAGGAGCAGACTAGGGAAGGGCCCAACAGGAAGAGCCGGGCAACCCTGGGGCTGCCCGGCTCTCCGGTGTTTCTGCTGCAGGCGTGTCCTGCGGCAGGCGGTTTAGTAGAAGTGGACCGTATCCACGAGGTGGGGGAGTTCGCCGCCGTCGAGGAATGTCCTGAGGTTGCTGCAGAAGCGCTCTGCGATCAGGCGGTTCTCGGCGGCGCTGAGGGCCGAGGTGTGCGGCGACACCATGACACGCGGGTGGTTCCACAGCGGGCTGTCCCGCGGCAGGGGCTCGACAGCGAATACGTCGAGGCAGGCGTAGGCCACCTGACCGTTATCCAGGGCTTCGAGCAGCGCATCCTCGTCCACCACGGTTCCGCGGCCCACATTCACGAATACCGTGCCGGGCTTCATGGCCGCAAAAACCTCGCGGTTGAACAGCTTCTCCGTGTAGGGGGTGCCCGGGAGGGTGTTCACCACGGCGTCGGCCGAGGCGAGCAGCCCGGCCAGGCCGTTGTTGCCCGCCACTTCCTCGATGCCGTCGATCGGCTCCACGGAACGCTTGGTGCCGCTGACCTTCATGCCCAGTGCGCGGGCGATGCGGGCGGTTTCCAGCCCGATCTCCCCGAGCCCGGTGACCACCAGGGCGGAGCCGTTGACCAGTTTGGTGGGTATCCGCAGCTCCGGCCAGACTTTGGCGGCCTGGTCCTGGGCGAGCTCCGCGGTCCGCTTGAAACCGTTGAGGATGCCCAGCGCCGCAAACTCGGCGAGGGGCAGGGCATGCACCCCTGCGGACGTGGTCACGCTGAACTTGTTCAGGGTCCCGGCGTCGAGCCCGGAGGCCTTAACCGCCCCGCCGGCGCCCGCCGCCATGGCGTGGATCCACTGCAGGCGCGGGTTTTCCTTCGCGATTCGCGCCAGGCCGGCGGGGCTTTCATTCGGAAAGCCGTACAGCACGTCGGCCCTGCCCAGCATCTCCCAGTAGCGCTCCTCCTGCTTGGGCGTGCGCTTGAAGTCGGGGTCGCCGGCGTGGTCTGCCGGGAACCGTTCGGGCGGCAGCAGGTCGGGCTCATAAAGGACGGTCACGGAGGGATCTACGGCGCGGATGCGTTCCACGAACTCGGCTTCGAGCGGGACGGCGATCGCGACGGTGGTTTCAGTCGTCATACTGTTCATCATACTGAATAGAGGCTAGAATACTGAACAGATTTCCGGGGATCGACCAAAATTGACCACAACGAAGTGAGGTTCCGCTGCAGATGAACATACAGAGAGCAGGCTTCGTGGGCCTGGGCCTGATGGGGGCGCCGATGGCGGCGAATCTTGCGCGCGCGGGCTGGGCGGTGACGGCGTGGAACAGGTCGCCTGCCGCGCTGGAGGATTTCCGCCGGCTCGGCGGGTCCGCTGCGGAAGCCGTGGAGCAGCTCAGGGACGAGCCGGTGATCGTCTTCATGCTGCCGGACCTTGCCTACATTGAGGACGCGGCGGCCGGGCTGCTCGCGAGCTGGCGGACGTCACCACCGGCGGCGGGTACTGCCGTGGTGGTCATGAGCAGCGTTTCCCCCACGGCGGTCAAGGCGTTCGGGCAGAAGGTCCGGGCGGCCAGTTCAGGCCATGCCGTGGTGCTGGACGCGCCGGTCAGCGGCGGGACGAAGGGGGCGATCGATGGCACGCTGGCGATCATGGCCGGCGCGGACGACGGCGCCGACTTCCGCAGGCTGCTCCCGCTTTTCGAGGCCATGGGCACCACTGTAAGGCTGCTGGGACCGCTCGGTGCCGGGTCCCTGGCAAAGGCGTGCAACCAGCTGGTGGTCGGAACCACGACGGCGGCGCTCGCCGAGGCTGCCGAGCTCGCCGAACGCTCGGGCGTCGATGTCGCGGCCCTCTTCGAGGTCCTGTCCGGAGGCCTCGGCGGCAGCCGCGTCCTGGACCAGGTGGGCCCGCGGATTGCCCGGAAGGACTACACTCCCACCGGGCCGGCAAAGTTCATGCACAAGGACCTGACCTTCGTCGTGGAGTCCGCCGACGCCGCCGGGGCCGCCGTCCCGATGGCGCGGGCCGGCGTCGAGCTTTATGCCGAACTGAAGCGCCAGGGCCTGGGGGACCAGGACCTTGCCGTCGTCCGGCAAGCTATTTCAAACCTCAGCAGGACGGGCGCCGTGAGCGCCACAGAAAGGACCTCTTCATGACTTCACTTTTTGATTTGACCGGGCGGGTTGCTTTGGTGACGGGTTCGAGCCGGGGGATTGGTAATGCGTTGGCGCGGGGGCTGGCTGATGCGGGTGCGACGGTGGTGTTGAACGGTGTGAATGCGGAGCGGTTGAAGGCGGCTGA
>NZ_JBHTSL010000103.1:0-7681 GCF_042795115.1 Arthrobacter sp. NPDC056493
GGCTGCAGGAACGCCGCCTTGGTGTACTTGGAGACGTCCTCGGTGGCCTTGAACGTGCCGAACGCGCCGCCGCCCTTGGCGTGCACCACACGCTCTGGAACCCGCTCGCGGTTGAACTGGGCGAGCTTCTCCACCAGGTAGTGATCCGTGAGGATGATCGCGCCGTCAGCACCGACAGCCTTCGAATGTGCATCGGACGTAACCGGCGCACCTGACTGGGTCGTTGAAATGGCAGTCATTATTCTCCTATTTCTTAATTACTTGTCATTTACGTTTGCAGGAAGTTTTTGGGCCCGCTGGCATTCTCCGCAGATCCCCTGGTACATGACATCCGCGATCTGGATGGTCATGGGGTGGGAATCCTCGCTCCAATGCGGGGTTAGGCACGGAGCATGGCCGACAGCGCAGTCGACATCCTCCACACGGCCGCAGCTGATGCAGATCGCGTGGTGATGGTTGTCGCCCACCCGCGTCTCATACAGCGCCGGGGAATGCGGGGGTTCGAAGCGGCGCAGCATCTGCAGGTCCGTCAGATCACCCAGCACCACGTACACGGACTGCGCCGTCAGTTCCGGCAGTTCCTCGCGGGCAGCCGCCAGGATGTTTTCCGCCGGGGAGTGCGGGTGATGCTCGACGGCGGCCAGGACCGCCAGCCGCTGCTTGGTCACCCGGCGGCCGTGGGCACGCAGGGCCGCGGCCCATGCTTCGTGGCTTTCCGGGTGATCGGTCATATCTCCATTGAATCACTTATTTTGACTAGATCACAATAAGGCGGGGCTAAGTTCCTGCTGAGGCTAGAGTTGCCGGGTGGGAAAACTTCTGGCCGACATCACTCCGCTGCGCGAGAGCCCTGATTTCCGGCGGCTATGGCTGGGGTCGGCACTCTCCAACGTGGGCAGCCAGCTCACCCTCGTCGCTGTCGGCCTGGAGGTATACCGGCTGACCCAGGACAGCCTCTACGTCGGGCTGCTCAGCATCTTTGCCCTGGTCCCGCTGGTGCTGGGCGGCTTGCTGGGCGGATCCATCGCCGACTCCCATGACCGCCGCACGGTGGCGCTTCTGTCGTCCGCGGTGCTGTGGGTGACCACCGGCGGGCTCGCTCTCCAGGCCTGGCTGGAGGTGGGCAATGTGTGGCTGCTGTATGCCCTCGTGGCCGTGCAAAGCGGTGCCCAGGCGATCAACCAGCCTGCCCGCAGCGCCATCATTCCCGCGCTGTTGCGGAAAGAGCTCCTGCCGGCCGCCAACGCACTGAACATGGTGACTTTCGGGCTTGGCATGACGGCGGGGCCGCTGTTCGCGGGTGTCCTGGTGGCCAGTGTCGGGTTCGGGTGGACGTACACGCTGGACGTCGTCAGCTTCGTCTTTGCCTTCTGGGCCCTGCTGAAGCTTCCCCCCATGCCGCCCGGAGAGGCGGCGGGGCGGGCCGGGATGCGGTCCGTGGCGGAGGGTTTCCGCTTCCTGGGCACGCGGCCCAACCTGCGGATGACGTTCATCCTCGACCTCATCGCGATGATCCTTGCCCAGCCGCGTGCCCTGCTGCCGGCCATCGGTGCCCTCATGATCGGCGGCGGGGAAACCACAGTGGGCATCCTGCTGGCGGCCGTGGCTGTGGGTGCCTTCCTCGCCGGCCTCTTTTCCGGGCCGCTCGGCGCGGTGCGGCGGCAGGGGACTGCGGTGGTGTGGTCGGTCATGGGCTGGGGCGCCTCGTTTTCGGCGTTCGGCCTCGTGGTGGTGCTGGCCGGGCGGTCGGGCTCCGGCGGCGTCACCTTCTGGCTGATCCCGGCAGCCCTCTGCTGCGCCCTGGCGGGAATTGCCGACTCCGTGAGTGCCGTCTTCCGCACCACCATCCTGCAGGCCGCGACCCCGGACCACCTGCGCGGCCGGCTTCAGGGGGTCTTCATTGTGGTGGTCGCTGGTGGCCCGCGGCTGGGCGACATGGTGGCAGGCGGCGGCACTAAAATTCTTAGTGAGGGCTGGGTCCTGCTGCTGGGCGGCATCCTGTGCATCGTGGTGGCCTGGATGGTGGCGCGGTGGCAATCCGGCTTCCTGAAGTACGACGCGCGGAATCCTGTTCCGTAGCGGCGGTACCGGTTCCGACTTCTGAGCTGTGGAGGCAAAAGTGCACAATCACCACAACGGACTGAAAACGGCGGCGCTGTTCGGCGTGCTGTGGGCCATCCTGCTGGGCCTGGGCGCCCTCATTGCCGCCAACACCCGCAGCTCAGCCCCGATCCTGATCATGGCGCTGATCGGCCTGGGGACCACGGCCTACGGTTACTGGAACAGCGACAAGATCGCGCTCCGCTCCATGCAGGCCTATCCCGTCTCCGAAGCCCAGGCGCCGCAGCTCTACCAGATGGTCCGGGAGCTCTCCGCCCGCGCCAACCAGCCCATGCCCCGGATCTACGTCTCGCCCACCATGGCGCCCAACGCCTTCGCCACCGGGCGGAACCCGCAGAACGCCGCCGTCTGCTGCACGGAGGGGATCCTCCAGCTCCTCACCCCGCGGGAACTGCGGGGCGTCCTCGGCCATGAGCTCATGCACGTCTACAACCGCGACATCCTGACCTCGTCCGTGGCAGCTGCGGTGGCGGGCGTCATCACCTCGGTGGGGCAGATGCTGCTGTTCTTCGGCGGCGGGGACAGGCGCAATTCGAACCCGCTGGCACTCATCGCCATGGCGCTGCTGGCGCCGCTGGCAGCCTCCCTGATCCAGGTGGCCATCTCCCGGACACGGGAGTACGACGCCGACGAGGACGGTTCGCAGCTCACCGGCGATCCGCTGGCACTCGCCTCCGCCCTGCGCAAGATCCACCAGGGCGTCCAGGCCGCACCGCTGCCGCAGGACCAGCGGCTGGTCAACGCCTCGCACCTGATGATCGCCAACCCGTTCCGCGGCGGCGGGCTCACCAGGCTTTTCGCGACGCACCCGCCGATGCAGGACCGCATCAGCCGCCTGGAGCGGATGGCAGGCAGGCCGCTTAGCTGACGGCCGCCGTCGTACTTCTTCCTGGGGAGCCCTGCGACGCGCCCATAACCCTGCGACGCGCACCATGCCCTGAGACGCGCACAATGCCTGGCGCGGCCGGAATACCAGCAGCGAGCGGAAATTTGCGCGTCGCCCGCCAACTGGCGCGTCGTCAGAGCGAGCGGGCGTAGCAGACGGACAGCGGCTCGCCGGCGTACGGCCCGAAGTTGTCGATCAGCCGGTAGCCCTCGCGCTCGTAGAAGCGGATGGCGTCGGGCTGGGCCGTGCCGGTCTCCAGCTTGAGCTCGCTCAGGCCCAGGCGGGCGGCCTCGGCCTCCAGGCTACGCAAAACTGCCAGGGCGGCGCCGCTTCCGCGGTGGTCGGGCAGCACGAACATCCTCTTGATCTCCGCGGACCCGGCGTCGAGCCGGCGCAGGGCGCCGCAGGCAACCGCTGTCCCCTCGTGGTTCCGGGCCACCAGGAACACGGTGATGTCTTCGGCGCTGGGCGCGGAACCGGGCTCATGGTCGTCGCAGCCGTAGCGGGCATCCAGTTCGGCCCGCTGCATGCTGCGCAGCCTCGCCCCGTCCTCGGCGTCCCACGGCTCGGGCCTGACTGCGAAGTTCATTGGTTTCCTGTTCCCTGGTGGCGCACAAACGGGCTGGCGGGCACTGTCGCCAGCCCATTTGTGCACCCCGGCGCCGGCGGGCCTTAGCTGCGGAAGTTCACGAACTGAAGATCGGCCTCGTCAAAGTCCTTCAGGAGGGCCATGGTGGCCTGCAGGTCGTCCCGGGACTTGGACGTGACGCGGAGTTCATCGCCCTGGATCTGGGACTTGACGGACTTCGGGGCCTCGTCGCGGATGAGCTTGTTGATCTTCTTGGCGAGGTCCTGCGCGATGCCTTCCTTGATGGAGGCCTCCAGCCGGAATTCCTTGCCGGAGGGGTACGGTTCGCCGGTGTCCAGGGACTTGAGCGAGATGCCGCGGCGGATCAGCTTGGACTGCAGCACATCCAGGACCGCCAGGACGCGCTCCTCGGAGTTTGCCTTCATCAGGATCTTCTCGCCGCTGAAATCGACTTCGGCGCCGACGCCCTTGAAGTCATAGCGCTGGGCGATTTCCTTCTGCGCCTGGTTCAGCGCGTTGGCCACCTCCTGCTTGTCTACCTTGCTTACGACGTCGAATGTGGACTCGCCTGCCATGACTCTCCTTTGCTGGTGCATGCGTCGCCCGGGCGGTAAGGCTCCGGGCAGGGTGGGGATATCTGGATTCCAGCGTAGTACGGATGGCGGGGAAGTGAAGGTGGGCGCCATTCACAGTTCACTCATAGCCGAGTCATGGCGGGAACGAAGTTATGGCGCCCAGAGTTGTAGCAGTTGGAAGCCGCTCGGAAGGAAAGCAATGACCCACAAGGCCGTCCGCTACGTCACCAAGTCCACCGCCGCAGCCGCAGGAACCATCGCCACCGCCGCCTCATCCGTGGCCGCCGCTGCCGTGGCCGCATCCATCATCCTCAGCCCCGTAGCCGACGCCTCCACCCGGATGGAGGGAGTGCATTCGGACCTTCAGCGGGCCGTGCAGCTCAACCAGATCACCGAGGAACAGGCGCTGCGGTTCGAGGCCAAGCTCGCCGGCCGGATCCTCAGCGAAGCCTGATTTTCGACGATTTTCGGCCCGCGTATTCCCGATTTCACTCTTCGGCAGAAGTTCTGTAAGGTTGTCTTGCCGCGGTGATGGAAACAAAACCGTGGTGATCTTCTTTTGAAGTTCGGCAGATTACCCGAGCGGCCAAAGGGGGCTGACTGTAAATCAGCTGGCAACGCCTACGGGGGTTCGAATCCCTCATCTGCCACATTTGAAAAGACCTCCGGAACCTAGTGGTTCCGGAGGTCTTTTGCTTTCCTCGATTTCCGTCGAAGGCCGGGCCTAGTGGGAGACCAGGCCTGGTGGGAAACCGGGCACCCAAGCCAGAGGCGACTACGGCGCAGGGTCGCGCCGCAGCTCGGCGATCTCGCGCCGGAGGGCGGCAACCTCGGCGGCCAGTTCCCCTACCTCCGTCAGCACCGGCAGCTCTGCCGATTCAGCCGCGGCCACCGTTGTTTCCTCGACCCGCTGGACCAGCCACGAGGCAATGGAGGCTGTCACCACGCCCAGAACGGCGATGCCGCTCATCATCAGCGCCGCCGCCACAACACGGCCCAGCGCAGTGACCGGGTACATGTCGCCGTAGCCCACGGTGGTGATGGTGGCGACGGCCCACCACAGGGCGTCGCCGAAGGTGAGGATCTTGGCATCGGGAGCCGACTGTTCGACGTCGAGCACGGCCAGGGCACCAACGAACACCAGCAGGGCAGCGGAAGCGGCCACGTAGGTGACAACCCTGCCACGCAGAGTTTCGCCCACCGTCCGGTGAAGCACCGACAGAAGGGTCACCAGGCGGAGCAGCCGCAGCGGGCGGAAGAACGGCAGGGCGACGATCAGCAGTTCGTGCAGATTGCGGAGAAACCAGCGGCTGCGGTCTTCGGCCAGCCACAGGTTGGCCGCATAGTCCAGCGCGAAAATGCCCCAGGTGATCCACAGGGTGGCCTCGAGCCACTCGGCTCCCCGGCCTTCCATCCTGCCGATCACCTGCCACGCGTATGCCGCCAGGAACACGATGGCCGTCCCCATCAGCGGCCATTCGGCAAGGTCCCGATAGCGTTGCTGCGTCATGGCCACGATCTTACGGGCGGAGGCGCGCGGCTGGGTCCTGCCCGGCCGGGATTTCCGTGGTGGTCCCGGCCGGACTATGTGCCCCGTTTTGGTGCCCCTTCAGTTCAGCGCGATGACCAGCATCTGGGTGGTACCCGGAATGCAGGTTTGCAGGACCGCCCGGGGGAACCCGCCGAACACCGCAGCGACGTCGTTGGTGGTGCCGGGGTTCGGCACCTGGCTCCGGGCCGAGACCCGGTAGGAGCCGTAGCCCGGGATGTCGACGCGTTCACCGACGCTGATTCCGGAGAACCGGGCCCAGCCGCCGCAGAAGTCGTGCTCGGTGATGAAGAGCGAGTACCCGTCGGTGGGCGTGAAGTGGATGGGGCCGATGCAGCTGTCCACCATCGCCTGGCCGCCGGCGCCGGCCACGTAGATGGTCCGCACAGCCGGAGCCGGTGCAGGAACCTGTGCGGGTGCCTGTGCCGCAGCGGGAGCCTGCACCTGCGCCGGAGCGGCGACGGCGGGTCCGCTGAGCCTGAGCACCTGGCCCGGAACAATGACCGAGCCGGGCCCAAGGCCGTTGGCGGCAAGCACGCCGCTGGTGCTGACGTTGTAGCGTCCCGCAATGGAACTCACGGTGTCGCCGGCAACCACCCTGTAGGTGGCGGGCCGAGGCGCGGGGGCCGGCGCAACCCTTCGGACGGTTGCTGTTTTCGCGGCCGGCGCTTTCGCCCGGGCTTTGGCTGCTGCCGCCTTGACCGGCGTCTTCGTTGCTGGCTTGGCAGCTGTCTTCGCGGGTGCTTTTGTGTGTGCGCTGGCGTCGGGTGCCGCCGCCAGCGCCTTGGCCGGCGTACTGGTGGCCGGCGCCGCGGCCGCTGTCTCTGCTGCCGGCCAACTCTTAGGGGCTGGCTGTTCGACGGCGGCAGGTTGGCTGACAGCGGCAGCCGGGCTCCCGCCGTCGGACGCTACGAGCGCGCCGACGCCCGCCCCGGCCGCCAACAAAGCAGCGGACACGGCAGCGGAAATGAGCAGCAGCCGGGCGGCGGGCCTCCCGGCCAGCGGGCGATGCCGGCCAGTCGGGGTTGGCCTGCTGAAGCTCGGCGGTGCTAATGGCTGCGGATCGTTCCCGTGGCCAGATGTGTTCTGGGGATCTGGCGTCTCCTGATGGTTCATGGCGGACCTTTGTTTCGTGCGCAGGCGGTGTCCGGATGCGCGGCGTACGGTGACGCGCAGACACAGGAGGCGCTCGGGCCCAAGGGCGGAAGCACGGCATATGGGGCGCATGACCGCTATTCATGAGTGATGCACGCCCGCGAACGTGCCGGCCCCAGCCTTCTTCGAGTGTAGGAAGCACCCGCAGGCGCTGCACGAGTAGGGAATACCTGTTTTTCCGGTAGCGGGCACTTGGTTTCCCGCAGGTGCTCTGTGCGGGGAAGGCCCGCGGCGCCTGGGCCTGCGTGGCACACGCGGCGGGCGCGGAATATTCCCGGTGACGCGGCGAGCGAACAAGGCGCCGGGCCGCGGGACTTACGGGCATGGCTCGCGTACGGTTGAATAATGGCTACCGTTGACATCACAGGTGAACAGTTCGCATCGACCATCGAGGGCAACGACATTGTCCTGGTGGACTTCTGGGCTGAATGGTGCGGCCCGTGCCGCCAGTTCGCCCCCACGTACTCCGCGGTTTCGGAAAAGCACCCGGACGTCGTTTTCGCGAAAGTGGACACCGAAGCCGAGCAGCAGCTGGCGGCGGAGGCGGGCATCTCCTCGATCCCCACGCTGATGGCGTTCCGTGAGAAGGTGCTGGTCTTCTCGCAGCCGGGCGCGCTGGCCGCCCCGCAGCTCGAGCAGGTCATAGACGCCGTTAAAGCGCTCGACATGGAGGAAGTCCACGCCCATGTGGCCCGCTCCCAGGCCGAGGCTGCCGCTGCTGCGGGCAACAGCAGCACGGCCGCAGGGCCCCAGGACGGCTCGCAGATCCCCGACTTCTAAGCGCTCAATTTAAGGCAACGTGGGCC
>NZ_JBHTSL010000104.1:0-7613 GCF_042795115.1 Arthrobacter sp. NPDC056493
GGCCCCTTAAGGGACCGGCCCGCCGTCGAGCGTTAATCGCCTTAGAGGGTGGCGGTGTCAATCACGAAGCGGTAGCGCACGTCCGAGGCGAGGACGCGCTCGTAGGCTTCGTTGATCTTGCCGGCCGGGATGACCTCGATCTCGGCGCCGATGCCGTGCTCGGCACAGAAGTCGAGCATCTCCTGGGTTTCGCGGATGCCGCCAATGGCCGAGCCGGCAAAGGAGCGGCGTCCGCCGATGAGGGCAAACGCGTTGACCGGGAGCGGCTCGGCCGGGGCACCGACGTTGACCAGGGTGCCGTCGAGGGAGAGCAGCTGCAGGTAGGAGCTGATGTCGATCGAGGCGCTGACCGTGTTGATGATCAGGTCGAAGCTGCCGGCGAGGGTTTCGAACGTCCCGGCGTCGCTGGTGGCGTAGTAGTGGTCGGCGCCCAGGCGCAGTCCGTCTTCCTGTTTCTTCAGGGACTGGGACAGGACGGTGACCTCGGCGCCCATGGCGTGGGCGAGCTTGACGGCCATGTGTCCGAGCCCGCCGAAGCCGACGACGGCTACCTTCTTGCCGGGGCCGGCACCCCAGTGGCGCAGCGGGGAGTACGTGGTGATGCCGGCGCACAGCAGGGGAGCCGCGACGTCGAGCTCGATGCCCTCCGGGATGGTGACGACGAAGTCCTCGACCACCACCACGTGGGTGGAGTAGCCGCCCTGGGTGATGGTGCCGTCGCGGTCGACGGCTCCGTAGGTGCCCACATTGCCCTTGAGGCAGTACTGCTCCTCGCCGGCCAGGCAGTTGGCGCACTCCTGGCAGGAGTTGACCATGCAGCCGACGCCCACCCGGTCACCAACCTTGTGCCGGGTGACCTCGGATCCCACCTCGGTGACGATGCCGGCGATCTCATGGCCGGGTGCGAGCGGGTACTGCTGCGGGCCCCAGTCGCCGCGGACGGTGTGGATGTCGGAGTGGCAGATGCCGGCGTACTTGATGTCGATGAGGACGTCGCGCGGGCCGACGTCGCGGCGTTCGATGGTGGTGGGGATGAGGTCCTCGGAAGCGGAGGGCGCGGCGTATGCGTTGACGGTAGGCATGGTTCTCCTATGTGTCGGTGTGGGTGGAACGGGCCGCAGATGAAAAGGGATCGGCCGTCTCTTCCATCTACTAAACCCCATCGCCGAGGCGTGAGGCAGGCCCTGCTGGTAGGGGTAACCACAGGGCCCCCAAGTCTCTTCCCTGTTGCGCACGGCAATTTCCGGCCGGTGGGCAGCGGGGGACTTGTTGATACCTACTCTATGAGCCCCGCCGTCAAACGTGGGAGTCCCTGTCAGGGCCTGTCAGAGGCCGGACGGTCGCTTTTACTGTGGGAGTAGGCTTTGCGGACCCGGCGGCTGCCGGGGAATGGAGTACCTGGAGTGGCGAGAATATTTATCACCGGTTCTGCCGGCGGACTGGGGCTGAATGCCGCCAGGGCGCTTATGCAGCAGGGCCATGACGTGGTGCTGCACGCGCGGAATACGTCGCGTTTGGCGGACGCCGGCGCGGTCCGGGAGCAGGCGGTGGGGACCGTCGTCGGGGATCTGGCCGACCTCGCCGAGACGGTGCGTGTGGCGGAACAGGCAGGCGAGTACGGCCCGTTCGATGCCGTCATCCATAACGCCGGGGTGTACAGCGGCAATGGGATCTTTTCGGTGAACACCGTTGCGCCGTACGTGCTGACCGCGCTCATGGCCCGGCCCCGCCGCGTCGTGTACATCAGCAGCGGCATGCACCGGTCCGGTACGCCCGACCTCGAGGGCATCGATTGGACGAACGCGGGCAGGCGGCCGGCGGCCTACTCGGACAGCAAGCTGTACGTCACGGCGCTCTCGGCCGCGGTGGCCGGCCGCTGGCCGGACGTTGAAAGCAATGCGGTGGATCCGGGCTGGGTGCCCACGCGCATGGGCGGACGCAGCGCGCCCGATGACCTGGAGTTGGGGCATGTCACGCAGGTATGGCTGGCCACCCGCGATTCTGCCGACTCTGCCGATTCTGCCGGCGGCCGCGTGTCCGGAGGGTATTGGTTCCACCAGCAGCGCCGCGAGCCCCATCCGGCCGTGAAGGACGCGGCGTTCCAGGCGGAACTGCTCGAGGCGCTGGAACGGCACACGGGCGTCGCGCTTCCGTAGCCCCCGGGCCCAACTAAGTAGCAGATCAGGGCCTTCTCGGCGCTGGGAACGCCCTGATCTGCTACTCAGTGGGGTCAGCGGCGGGTGAGGAGGCCCCGCACCAGGGTGAGGCTTTGGCCCAGGTTGATCGAGGGCAGGTACGCCCGGGTGATGGCGTTGGCGATCGCCGGCAGGGCTGCCGCGTCCGGATAGAGCAGGTACATGGGTTCGTAGTCCGGTTTGAATTTGGCCTTGAACGCCAGCAGGGACCGGAACCCGTACACCGGCTCCAATGCTGCCCCCAGCCAGTCGAGCATCCGGTCCAGCCCGCCGTCCGCATCGGCACCGCCGCCGTAGGTTCCAGCCGACGCCCCGCCCGCAACAGAGGCGACAGGCACCCGCGCCAGCGGTGCCCCGGACAGGCTCATGAACTCGCACCCCTCGTCCTGCAGGCTCAGCGCGGCCGACGCGATAAGGAAGTCGATGCTCGCCCGGAACCCGTCGCCGCGCCGCCGCATGAAGTCGAGCGTCCAGCCCACCACGTATCCGTTCCGGTACACCGGCAGCCACGAGGCCACGGCATGCACGGTGTGGTCGGCGTCGATCGCCAGCAGGCAGCGGACCTCGGGGTCGTCCAGCTCATCCAGGCTGCCCAGCGTGAAGCCCATCTCGGGGACCTTCTTGTCCGCCACCCACTCCTCGGAGATCGCTTCGATCTGGGCCTGCACGGCGATCGGCGCGCGGGCAAATGTGGTCCACTCGGCACGGATTCCCTCCTTGGCTGCCCGGTTCAGCGCGGTGCGGATGTCCTGGAACTTCTTGCCCCGGAAGGACACCTCGTCCAGCCGCAGCACGGTTTCCTGCGCCACCTGCACCGAACCCCAGCCCAGCGAAAGGGCCAGTCCCCGCAGCGACTCGGACACGAAGTAGAAGCACGGCGTCCACCCGCTGAACCTGCAGTGCCGGGCGAACTCCGTGAACGCCGCTTCCCGGTCGGCCCGCGGCCCCACGGGCGGCCCGAGCACCACGGCCACGCCGCTGCGCACGCGGTACGCGATGAAGCTCGAGTCAGAGAACCAGTAGCTGTTCCCGCTCCAGGTGGTCATCCAGGAGAGCGAGCCGCCGCCGTGCGACTTGAGGATGCGCCGCGCCCGCTCTTCGTCCGCGCTGTGCCGGCCGTGGGCCGGGCGCAGGAACGTCCGGAGCAGCAGGGCTCCGGTCCACGCCCAGAACACGACGCCGATGCTTTCGTAAAGCACGACGGCGGCAGTGCTTTCGGGGAAGAACGCCGGTGAGCGGTCCACCAGGAAGCCGAGGGGAAGGAACCGGTCCGGAACGTCGGCCAGAAGCTGAAGCGGTCCGGGCGCGGGGGTGAATCCGACGGCCAGAAGGAGGCCCAGGCCCACATACACGACGCTCAGCCCCACCAGGGCAATCACCACCCGGCGCGCCAGCCGCAGATACGTTCCGCGGGGAGCCCGCACCGGGAACAGGTTCCGGCCGGCCAGCAGAAGCACGGTCAGGAAGACCGGCAGCAGCATCGGCAGCACCAGGCTGAGCGGATGCGAATAGCCCGACAGCTCGATCCCGCCCACACCCTCGCGGGAAGGCAAACCCGGACCTGGCGGCGGCAGCAGCACACCGGCGATGGTGACGGCGGCCAGCAAGGACAGGGAGGCCTGGATCAGGACCGCGCCCGCCCAGGCGAAGCGCCGCCCGCGCCGGAGGCCGTCCGCGAACAGCAGCAGGAGGAATGACGGCAGGATGGCCATGAAAATGCCGCCGGCACCGGCCCGCAACTGCAGCTGGGCGGCGGCGCAGTCCCTGAGGTCGGCCGGGCGGGAACATGACGCCTGCAGCGCCGCGGGGTCCACCGGTTGGATGTTGGTGAACAGGAACTTGAGCACAGAAAGAGGTCCGACGGCGTGCGGCGCCAGTCCCGCTACCACAGGCCCGATCGCCGCGACCGTCAGGAGCAGCGCCACCAGGATCCGGGCCTCGTGCCGGGAGACGGCGGGCCTGCCGAAGCGCGGCCGGCGGCCCTGCAGTACGGGACCGAGCAGTCCGCCGGCCGCCGCAGCACCGAGACGGACCAGGTCCTCGACGCCGCCGGCATACATCGCAAAGAGCAGCAGCACGGCCAGGATGACCACGCGGATCCGGCGCCGCCACAGTGTGGAAAGGGCCGCGGTCGCGGCCATTGCAGCCGCGCAGGCCAGGGCGCTCGGCCCCAGGAAGAAGTGGCCGCTGAGGTCCCGGATCCAGCTGCCCATCAGGCCGCGGGCTGCGGCAAGGAACCCGAGCGTGGCCACGATTCCCAGCACGTGCCCGGCCAGCCCCGCCGAGGCGAACTTCAGGGATCCAAGACGACGCTCCAGAGGCAGCCCGGCGAGCAGCACCACAAGCGTGCCCACGATGTACCCCGCGAGGTCCCGCTCCCAGAAGGCAGAGAGCAGCAGGGCCCACCAGTGGTCCGGCACCGAGCGCGGCGTGGCGGCGACGTGGGGCAGCAGTGACGGCGTTGGCCCTGAAGCGACGCTGCCGGACACAAAACCCGTGGCCCACAACAGAATCACGAAGGTGAGGGTGGCGGGGGAGCCGCGCAGCACCCGGGCCCACCGCGCGGGTGTTCGGTTGCCGGAGGGTAGACGTCGTCCCTGGTCCGGCTGCCGCATGGGTGAATGGCTCCTTTCAAGGGGCACTTCGATTGTTCCACAGGCCCAACTAACTCGCAGTTGTTGTCGTTTTCAGCCCTCAAAACGACATCTACTGCGAGCCAGTTGGGTGGGCCACCATCTAGCGGGGGAAGAGGCGGCCACGGGGACAAGATTTTCCCAACCCGCCGGGGAGATGGTTGGTCTCGGCAACCAAATGTTGCCTTTGCTGCCCCGGCAAAGAAGAACGTACGACGCCGGCCCGCCCCACCGCGGGTCACGCGCCAGAGCATGTCATCACCTCACGCACCCTCATGAGCGCAGGAACCCCCTTCCTGCATGTCCGCACAGGAACAGTTCTGCACAGGAACAACGGCACCTCCGAAAGGACCAGCCATGAGGACCACCAACATTCGGCCCACCACGCTCCGAAAACTCACCATTCTTTGCGCCGCCGCCGGCCTGATCGCCACCGGCGGCGTCGGCACCGCCCTGGCCAAGGGCGGAACAGCCAAGCCGCCCAAGGGGATCGTCTCCCCGTGGGTGGTGCCCACGCTGCCCAACCCGGCCTTCTCCGTCCCCGCGGCCCAGCTGCACGGCTACGACGACACCGGCCTGGCACACAACGCCACCGTGGACGGCGCGGCCTGCCCCGCCGCGGACCCGGCCGACTTCGGCGGCACCGTCACCATCAACGGGGTCGTCGTCACCATTCCCTGCAACCTCATCGTCCAGATGCCGGCCAACACGCTGAGCTGGGCGGACTTCGTCCACGGCACCGGCGGCAGCGCGCCGCTGGGCACCGACGGACTGGAATTGAGGGCCGTGGGCAACATCGTCGGAACGAAGCACATCGCCGGCATGGCCTTTGTCTCCCAGCAGTCGGCGAACACCGGCCGCGGTGAAATCACCGGGATCGACTACGCCAACGGCGCCCTGAAGATCGCCAACGCGGCCGGCGGCACCGTGACCGTGCAGCTGAACGACCCCAAGATTGCCGGCCTGCACGACAGCACGGGCGCGGACACGGGCCGGTTCAGCAACGGCCAGTCGCCCGACAACCGGTTCAGCGTGGACCAGGACAACCCCACAGTGCACGCAGCCACCGGTTACCCCATGTGCGTGCCCCGCACCGACCCCAGCGTGAAGGATGACCCGCTCTGCCCGCAGAAGAACCGGCCGCTCGCCCCGGGCTGCCGCAACTTCAGCATCGCCGGCGTCGCCCTGCCGGCCAGCGGCGAACTCAGTGCCCCGGCGCCCGGCCAGAAATACTGCTCGCAGTACGTGATGCCGGCCTTCACAGGACTTCCGACGACGGGTCCGGACGCGTCGCAGCAGGCGCCGTTTGAGGTGGGCGACTACGTGGACTACTCCGGCACACTCTTCCACGGCACCGAGGACTACATCTCGGCCCACACCGTGGAGGCCAACCTGGGCATCTACACCCAGCCCGGCTCCCAGCCCAGCTACGTTGCCATCGGGGAGTTCGGCGTCGGCACCGCTGATCCGCTCGCGACGGCGGTCAACGGCGCAGCCCAGGAAACCCAGGACCGGATCTTCCTGGAGGCCGAAACCACTGATGTGAAGACCGCCGTCGACATCTACTACGAGGACCACAACCCGGACGGCTCGGTCCGCAACCGCTGGATCACGCCGTTTGAAATGACCGGCGAGAACGGCGTTCCGCTCAGCGGCCCCACGGGCGGCATCACCACCCAGAACACCGGGGCGCAGCCGCAGCGGGCCCGCCTGCGGGCCACCAAGGCGCCCAACGGGCTGCTCAGCCAGCCGGACCGGACCGTCCGGGTGGGTGTGCGCAGCCTGTGCCTGCCGACGCCGGTGAACGTCGCCACCACCACGATCAACCAGGCGGCGCTGGACAACTGCTTCAAGAATGCGCCCACCCGGGCCAACGGGCTCCAGCCGGGGCAGTACATCGCGCCGGTGTTCGAGTACATCTTCCCGGAGAACGTGATGCCGGGTGACCCGATCGTGCCGAACGACCTCTGGCACCTGCCGTTCCTCGTGAACGGCGAGGGCACCGGCAACACCGCGGCCCTGGTGCCGTCGCCGTGGTGACCGGCCGGCTCCAATGAACCACCAGCCGGTTCTGTGGCGGGGGCTCGCTTCGGCGGTCCTCGCCACTGCCGCGCTCGCGGGATGCAGCGCGGCGCCGTCCGCACAGCATGGGCAGCCGCCCGCAGCGGTCCCGCCGTCGTCCGCTATTAAGGAAAGTACGACGGCGGGTGTGCCGCCCGCCTCGGACGGCGGCCGGCGTCGTGGTTCAGATGGTGACGGCGAAGGGGGAGAGGGCGCCCGCACGTTGCCCGCCCTGCCCGCTGGCTGGCCGGCGGACGTTCCCCTTCCGCCCGGCCAGCGGCAGGGGTCCGGCGGCACCGCCGGGGGACGGACGGTGCTGCTGACGGTCCCGGGCGGTGCGGACCAGGTGTTGGCGTCGGCCGAAGTGTTCTACGAGTCGAACGGATTCACCCGGACCGGCAGCGGGCAGCTGCGGAGGGGGCCGTACTCGATCGCGATGGTGGCCAGGAACCGGGACCACTCGGCGGCGCAGACGGACCTGACCATCTCTTTGGAGATTTTGTCCAGATAATGGCCGCTAAAGGCCCTTGAAGTCGCGACATCTGGACAAAAACTCGGAACCGATGGGGCCGCTGGTTGGGTGGAAGGCCCGGCCCCGGAGCGGTCAGTGCATCACGAGCTGTTCCGGCGCCGCTGCAGGGACCTCCGCCGGCAGTTTGTTGGGGGAGCCGAGGGCGCGGTAGTCCCAGCCGGCGGCGCGGTAGGCGTCGGCGTTGAGTGCGTG
>NZ_JBHTSL010000105.1:0-7481 GCF_042795115.1 Arthrobacter sp. NPDC056493
GCCGTCGTTTATTCGGCCGTGAGCCGCATATCCATGCTGCGTAATAATCCGCTTAACATTCCGAACCGGCTTTTTCATCGCCCCTCCGGATGTCCTAGTCTCGTAACAGGTCACGAGTGCCAGCGCTAAACCCCGGTTAGCTGGCCGGCAACCCTCCATTCGCGGTGGGGTGCCCCGGGTGACGACCAGGCCGATCCGGAACGGACCCGGCAAGCGCGGATCCCCGTCACACGGGGTCCTTTCTCAGTGAGGTCCCATGACGACTGCAATCATTTCCCCCACCACCGACGCTGGCGTGCTGGACGGCCGATTTGCCGCCGCAGGCCGTCCCCTGGCCGCCGTCACCGGCGCGGAAATCCAGGCTCCGCTGATCCAGGGCGGCCACGTCCGCTATGCCAACCTGGACTACGGCGCCTCCGCGCCTGCCCTGTCCGTGGTTTCTGCATACCTCAACGAGATCCTGCCGTACTACGCAAGCGTGCACCGCGGCGCGGGTTATGCCTCGCAGATCAGCACGTCCGTGTACGAGAACGCGCGGGACATCGTGCGGGAGTTCGTGGGCGGCCGCGCCGATGACGCCGTCATCTTCACCCGGAACACCACGGACTCCCTCAACCTCCTGGCCGGTTGCCTGCCGGTGGAGGAGCACCACCACACCGGTGAAGTGCTGTACCTGGACATCGAGCACCACGCCAACCTGCTGCCGTGGCAGGGCGTGCCGCACCGCAGCGTCGTGGCCTCGGAAACGCTGGAAGCGACCATCAGCAGCCTGCGCACCGAACTGGAGCACGGTGACGTCAGCCTCCTTGCCGTGACCGGCGCCTCCAACGTCACCGGCGAGATCCTTCCGATCCGGCGCCTCGCTGCGCTGGCCCACAAATACGGTGCCCGGATCGTGGTTGACGCCGCGCAGCTCGCGCCGCACCGGCGTGTGAACATCGCCGCGGACGACGTCGACTACCTCGCCTTCTCCGGCCACAAGCTCTACGCCCCCTTCGGGGCCGGCGTGCTGATCGGCCGTCCCGACTGGCTCGACGCCGGCAACCCCCACCTCGCCGGCGGCGGCGCTGTGAGCGAGGCCAGGCTCGACGGCGTCAGCTGGGCCACCGGCCCCGCCCGCCACGAGGGCGGCTCACCCAACGTGCTCGGAGCCGCCACCCTGGCCCGGGCAACCCAGGTCATCGCCGCCCTGGATCCGCAGAGCTGGCATGCCCATGAGGCCGCCATCCGGTCCTTCCTCGTCGAGGGGCTGCGCAAGATCGACGGCGTCACCGTCCACCAGATCTTCGAGGACAGCGACCCGGACGACGCCATTGGCGTGGTCAACTTCTCCTTGGAGGGTTACGACGCCGGCCTGGTGGCCGCTTACCTGTCGGCCGAACACGGCGTGGGACTCCGCGACGGCCGCTTCTGCGCGCACCCCCTGCTCAAGCGCCTAGGCCTGCCGTCCGGCTCCCTGCGCGCCAGCTTCGGCGTTGGGTCACGGCTCGAGGACGCCCAGCGGCTGCTCGCCGGCATCGAGGAGCTCCGCCGCTCCGGCCTCGGCTGGGACTACGTGGTGGACGCCGGTCGCTGGGTTCCGGCGAACGACACCCGCACCTACCCCGCGTGGGCACCCAACACCCCCGGCACCGCCGGCGCCGCCCCCTGCGTGCAGGACTAACCTCATTCCGTCCTGCCACGGCGGAGGTCCACGCCAGCGCTCCCTGTACGGTAAATTCGAAAGGTAATTTTCGACGTCGGACTAAGGAGACTGTGCGTGGCACGGGGCGGTCCCAAACTTCATCACGGACGGCGTCAGGAGCTCGGGCAGAGCTTCCAGGACGGCGGCGAGCATTACCACCGCGTCCGTCCCGGCTACCCTGCCGATTCCGCGGACTGGCTTATTGCGGCCGGGGCCAGCACAGCTGCCGACATCGGCGCCGGAACCGGTAAATTCACGGCCTTGCTGGTGGAACGCGGGCTGAGCGTCACCGCGGTGGACCCTTCCGCGGACATGCTGGAGCAGCTCAGCCGTGTCTTTTCGGGCGGTGACTACCCCCCGGTCCGGGTTCTGGAAGGGACCGCGGAGGAGACCGGACTGCCCGACGCGGCATTCGACGTCGTCAGCGTTGCCCAGGCGTGGCACTGGTGCGACCCCGCGCGGGCCAGCACCGAGATTTCCCGGATCCTCAAACCCCACGGGGTACTGGGCCTGATCTGGAACCAGCTGGACACCTCAGTGCCGTGGGTGCACCGGCTGTCCCGCATCATGCACGCGGGGGACGTCCACAAACCCGACTTCCGCCCCAAAGTCGGCCCGGAATTCACGTCCCTGGATAGCCACCTGACCCGTTGGGAGGATCCCGTCACCCCGGACGACATCCTCGAACTGGCCAAGTCCCGCAGCTATTACCTGGCGGCCAACGACGCCACCCGCGCCAAGGTCACCGGCAACCTGACCTGGTACCTGCACGAGCACCTGGGGCATGCCGAGGGCGCACTGCTGCAGCTTCCCTACCTCACCCAGACCTGGCGGGCTGTCAGGGCTGAACGCCGTGGTGGCAGCGGGTAGGCTTGACGCTGTGAAGACCAGTACGCCCTCCTCCTCGATCGAGGACTACGTTAAGGTCATCTATTCCTTCACGGAATGGCAGGACAAGCCCATCACCTCCACCCAGCTTGCACAGCGCCTCGGCGTGGCCAATTCCTCGGTTTCCGAGATGGTGCGCAAGCTCAAGGACCAGGGCTTGGTCCTCCACAAGCCCTACAGCGCCATTACACTCACGCCCGAGGGTGTCCGGCTTGCCCTCTCCATGGTCCGGCGGCACCGGCTCATCGAGACGTACCTGGTCAAGGACCTCGGTTACAGCTGGGACGAAGTCCACGACGAGGCCGAACAGCTGGAACACGCAGTCTCGGACACCTTCATTGAGAGGCTGGCAGCCCGCCTGGGCAACCCGTCACGGGATCCGCACGGCGATCCGATTCCCGCCGCAGACGGCACCGTCCGGATGCCGTCTGCCCACCGGATGATCGAGCTCGACGACGGCCACACGGGCAGGATTACCCGGATCAGCGACGAGAACCCGGAGCTGCTGCGTTACCTTGCCGCGGAAAAGATCAGCCTCGACGCCGACGTCGAGGTGCGCGGCCGCAAGCCCTTCGGCGGCGCACTCGTGGTCCGCATCGGCTCCCCCGGGACCAGCCGTGACGTTGACCTGGCCGACGAAGTGGCCTCCGCACTGTGGATCCACAGTGACTCCGCGCATCCCGGCTGCCGCATGGCCGGCCTGTAGGCACAGGTGCCTGCTCCCCTGGCCGGCCGCACCGGCACCGCCCACAAGACGGGGGCCGGCTACGGCTGGCGGGTCTGGACGGCCGTGGCCGCCGGCGGGCTGCTGGGCACGGAACTCCGGTACGTGCTGGGACTGCTGTTCCCGGACCAGCCAGGCGACCTGCCGTGGGCCACGCTGGGCATCAACGTCGTGGGCAGTTTCGTGCTGGCGGCCCTCACCACCATCTGGATCGCGCGGCCGCACACCGCGTTCTGGCTCCGCGCAGCCATCGGGCCAGGCGTGCTGGGCTCGTTCACTACCTTCTCCGCCGTCGTATTTTCCACAGACCAACTGACCCGTGCCGGGCTCCCCGGTCTGGGGCTTCTCTATCTGGGACTGTCTGTCGTGCTGGGGCTGGCGGCGGCCGCCGCCGGCTGGCGGACCGGCAAGGTGCTGGGCGCCCCTCGTGCTCTCCGCGGCACTGACGGGGTTGGACCGTGACGGCGCTCCTCGTGGGGCTTTTCGGCGTCGCCGGGGCCCTCCTCAGGTTCGCCGCGGACGGCTGGCTGGCGGGGTTCCCGTCCCCGCGGCGGCACTGGCCCTGGGCTACCCTGCTGGTCAATCTGGTGGGCTCGTTCGTGATCGGGCTGTCCGTGGGTGTCAGTTCGGTGTTCGGCCCCGAATGGCATTCTGCTGTGGCCACCGGGTTCGCCGGCGGGCTGACCACCTTCAGTTCCTGGACCACGGCCACGGTGCGGCTGGCCAGTGAACGGCGCTACCTTGCCGCCGCCTCAAACATCCTCGCCAACCTGGTGCTGGGGCTGGCTGCGGCCGCGGCGGGAATCGCGCTCAGCGGCGGCTAGCCGGCACGGGGTTGCGGATTCCGACGGCGGAACAGGCCGCACCCAGCAACAGCAGCGCGGCCGTGGCCAGTAGTGCGCGGTGCAGGCCCGGCGTCGTCAGGTCCGGACCGACGATGAAACCCGCAAACGCGATGCAGACCAGGCCGGCGATCCTCGAAACCGCATTGTTCACCGCGGAGCCCACGCCCGCCTGCTTCTCGGGCACGGATCCCAGGATGGCCGCCGTCAGGGGTGCCACCGTCATGGAAAGGCCGAGGCCGAAGACCAGCTGCCCGGGCAGGACCTGGCTCCAGTAGTTCAGGGCGCCGCCAACGGACAGTGTGAGCAGGAAGCCGGCCGCACACAGCACCGGCCCGGCAGTCATGAACCACCGCGGCCCGTACTTGCCGGCAAGGCCGCCGAAGAATGATGCCAACAGCATCAGGATCACGGTCGAGGGCAGCAGCGCCAGGCCGGCGGCGGTGGCCTTCATGCCGCCCACCTGCTGGATGTAGATACCCAGCGCAAAAAACCCGAGGGAAAACCCGCCGTAGATTGCGGCGGTGGCGATGTTGCCCCAGCCGAAGTTCCGGACCGCGAACATGCCCAGGGGCAGGAGCGGGGCGGCTGTCCGCGATTCGTGGATGAGGAAGGCCACCGTGGCCACGAGGCCTGCGGCCAGCGGCAGCCAGACCTGCAGGCTGCCCCACCCCGCGCTCCCCTGCTCGATGAGGGCATAGACCGGACCGCCAAGCGCAACGACGGCAAGGAGAGCCCCCGCAATGTCGATCCTGCCGGAAACGCCGGGTGCGGTGTCGGCCTTCCGCAACCTGGCCAGCACGGGCCAGATGGCCGCCGCCGGCAGGACGTTGACGAAGAAAATGACCCGCCACGAGAGCAGGTCCACCGACACGCCGCCGATCAGGGGGGCCACGATGGCGGCGGCACTTGTCCACGCCGACCATTTACCGATGGCCGCACCTTGGCTGCCCCTGTCGAAGTGGCTGACGATCAGCGCGAGCGAGCTGGGAACCAGCAGCGCTCCGGCCACGCCCTGCAGCCCGCGGCTCACCACCAGTATTTCGGCGGTCCATGCTGCCCCGCAGAGGACCGAGGTGAGGGCAAACCCGCCCAGCCCCCACTGCAGCACACGTACCCGTCCGAAGTGGTCCGACAGCGAGCCGGCCGCCAGGATAAGGGCGCCCAGCGTGAGAAGGTAGGCGTCCACCACCCACTGCTGGACGCGGAGGCCACCGCCGAGTTCCCTGCCGATGGCGGGCAGCGCCAGGCTGACGACGAAGCTGTCAAGGATCGCCATGAACGACGCCACAATCGCAACCGTCAGTACCTGTCGCTGGAGTCGCGTGGGCGCGGTGGTCTGGCTGGCATCGCTCATGACTTACCGTATCGTGGACTGGATGATCAGCAGACGTGATGCGGCAATTGCCCTGGATGTACCTCTGGAAATGGCCCAGCGCCACGGCATTCCCAAGCTTCTGACCGAAGCCCAGCTGGGCGAGCTGCTGGACAATCCGCCTGCCTGGCTCGTCCAGTCCCGCGCCAACCGGACAGGGAAAAGGCCGGTGTGGGTGCATCTCGTCTGCGCGGTCTGCGGTTACGAGGAGGCGGCCCGGCCCAAGAAGTGGTGGCCCGAGTTCACGTACGTCGTATGCGACCATCACCGCCCCTCCGAGGTTCCCCCGCCGGCGCCCGGATTCGTACGGAGCGAGTTCGACGGCGTGGGCACCAGGTTTGTGGGCATCGCCGACGTCACGGGCTGACAGGTGATTAGGGCAGTTACATTTGTGTGGGAACAGGCGTAATTTACGTAGGGAGGGGCACCCTCCTGCCCCTCGGACGAGGGAGCACGCCATGCCGGACAAGTCGCCGCACCAGCAACAGCAGAAAAAAGCGGGCAAGACCATCAAGCAGAAACGCGCGGACAAGAAGGCCAAGCACCCAATTGAGGGAGCCCCGGACCCTGTGGCGCATCTGAAGAAACGCTGATTGCCGGATTACACCGAACGGGGTGGCCAGGATTCCTTGGCCACCCCGTTTGCTTCTGTCTACCCCCAGTCCGCCATTTCGCCGGGAACTGCCGCGATGTCGGTGACGTGCCCGTCGCGGAGGACGGTTATGTTCATCGGGACGCCAATGGCCTCGGCGAACAGCAGTTTCTGCAGGCTCTCGGCGTTGCTGACCGCGCGGAAGCCTACCCGCAGCAGCACATCGCCGGTCCGTAGCCCTGCCTGCTCCGCCGGGGAGCCGGACAGCACCTCAACCACTCGCAGCCCTTCGCGCTGGCCCGTGCGGACCACGTCACTGGCCGCCAGGCGTATTGGTGTGCTCACCACGCCGAGGTACGCGCGCCGCACCCGGCCGTCCGACAGGAGCGCGGAGATTATCCGGCGCGACGTGCTGTTGATGGGAACGGCCAACCCCAGCCCGGCACCGGCCACCGCAGTGTTGATTCCCACGATCCGGCTTCGTGAGTCGGCCAGAGCCCCGCCGGAACTGCCGGCGTTCAGGGCGGCATCAGTCTGGATGACATCCTCAATGACCCTCCGGTTGCGTCCGGCCCAGACAGGGATGGCCCGTCCCAGTCCGCTCACCACACCTGCCGTCACCGAGCCCGAGAGCCCCAGGGGGTTCCCGACGGCAATCACCAGTTGCCCGACCTGCAGTGATTCGGCGTCCCCGAACTCCGCGGGCGCGACGTGCGGAGCACGGCCCCGGACCACGGCCAGATCGGACAACGGATCCGCGCCCACCACCTCGAGATCAGTACCGGAGCCGTCAGCGAAGACAGCGCGGCCCTTCTGGGTCCCGGCCACCACATGGGCATTGGTCAGCAGGTAGCCGTCCTCGGTGAACAGGACTGCTGATCCGGCGCCGACCCGAAACCGTCCGTTTCGCCGGTTCCCCGTCATCTCGATGGCAGCCACGTGGGGTGTGACGGTTCTGGCCACCCTGATGACCGTCTCCGAATAGGAGTCAAGGGGCGCGCCGTCGTCGACGGGACCCGGTTCGTTTGCAGCCGCCGTGGACATGGCATGCCTCCCTACCGCTGATTTCGAATCGCTGGATTCGTGATACCTGTCACAACTCCGCCGGCGGGGTGGGTAGTCCCGCGCTGGCTACGCCGTGGGTGAACAGCTGCGGCTGCCGTGGCCGGGATCAGCAGCTTAAACGAAGAACGCCCGGACCGAGGTCCGGGCGTTCTTCGTCAACAAGGCAAAAGAAACCCCGGAAACTCGAGGTTTCCGGGGCTCACTCTTGTGGAGATGGGGGTGTGTGATCTCAGGACATAGGCGACACATGTCCCGGGACATGCACGACAGCTGATACACGACACGTGTCCCGGGACATCGGCGACGCTTTT
>NZ_JBHTSL010000106.1:0-7005 GCF_042795115.1 Arthrobacter sp. NPDC056493
GATCTGCCGGCCTCCCGCCGTCGTACTTTTGTTTGAAAGTGCGGGAGACTGGAACTTCTCGATCAGAAAGCGGACCACATTGATCAATCTGCAGCAGGATGCCGAAGGCTTCATCCGGATGAACCGGCATTTCCCGGAGAGCATCCTCGTCTCCCTCACCTTTTCCGATGGCTCGGTGGAGGAGGTCTCCGGCAAGCGGCTCAACCAGGCGTACGACGAAGCACTGGCCGAGTTCCGCGCCCAGAACCATCTGGACGCGAGAGGATTCTCGCGCCACCAGAAAAGTCGGAGCAACCCGGGAAACAAGCTCGACTTCGTGCGGGTCCAGCCCGGCATGGGCGACTGACGGGCTCGCTTAAAGCAACGCCTACTCGGCGAGGGCCTTGATGACCTCCTTGGCCACGTCCTCACTGGACTGCGGGTTCTGGCCGCTGATCAGGTTGCCCTCGCGCACCACGTGGCTGGCCCAGTCCGGGCCGGTCTCCACGTTGGCGCCCTTCCCCTTCAGGGCGGTCTCGACGAACCAGGGCGTGTTCTCTCCGGTGCCGCCGCCCATCTCCTCGGAGTTGGCGAACACCGTCACCTTGCGGCCCGCGAAGGCGAACGCGCCGTCGTCGGCCGTGGCGCTGAGCAGGCCGGCGGGGCCGTGGCAGAAGGGCGCGATGATCTTGCCGGCGCCGTCGGCCTCCACGAGGATCCGGCCGAGGTCCTTGTCCTGGAACAGGTCCGCCATGGGGCCGTGCCCGCCGGGCAGGACCACGGCGTCGTACCCGGCCATATCGACGTCGGCAAGCACCAGCGGTGCGAAGAGGTCGACGTCGATCATCTCCAGGTAGGTGCGGAAGTCCTCCGCCCGTTCCTCGCTGCCCACCGTGTCCGTCTGCAGGCTGAGCTTGTCCACGGTGGGTTTGACGCCGCCGGGAGTGGCGAAATCCACCGTGTGCCCGGCCTGCTGCAGGGTCCTGTGCGCCACCACCACCTCCTCGGCCCAAAATCCGGTGGGGTGCTGGCTGCCATCCTTCATGGTCAGCGAATCGGCGGCCGAGACGACCATCAGAATGTTAGCCATTGTCCTTGCTCCTTATGTGGTTTTCCTTGGTCTCGTGGGTGACAACCGGCGGCGCTCAGCCGGCCCAGTTCCTCAGCCGCAGCGCGGGCTCCTCGCCGCCGGCCTTCTGCAGCAGCACCTGGGTGACGCCGGTCAGTCCGCCCTCGAAGCCGAGAGCGCTGGCTGCCATGTACAGCCGCCAGATGCGGGCGCGGCCTTCGGACGTCAGGCGCACGGCCTCGTCCCACTGCTGCTCAAGGTTCTTCACCCAGGCACGCAGGGTCAGGGCGTAGTGCCGGCGGAGGGCCTCGGCGTCGAGCACTTCGAAGCCGCCGCCCTCCAGTGCCACCACCATCTCGCCCAGGCTGAGCATCTCGCCGTCGGGGAAGACGTAGCGGGGGATGAAGGAATCGGGATCGTCCTCGGTGGGTCCGGCGTTCCAGGAGATGGCGTGGTTGAGCAGCCGACCGCCGGGCCGCAGCAGGCCATGGAGCTGCGAGACGTAGCGGTTCAGCTGTTCGCGGCCGACGTGTTCGGACATGCCGACGGAGCTGATCGCGTCAAAGGGCCCGTCGGTCACATCGCGGTAGTCCTGGACCCGGATGTCCACCAGTTCTGTCAGCCCGGCCTCGGCCACCCGCTTGCGGGCGAGCTCCGCCTGCTCGGTGGACAGGGTGATGCCGACGACGCTCGCCCCATACCGCCCGGCCGCATGCAGCGCGAAGCTTCCCCAGCCGCAGCCCACGTCCAGCACCCGCATGCCCGGTTTTAGCCCGAGCTTGCGGCAGACCAGATCGAGCTTCTCCTCCTGGGCAGCCTCCAGACCAGTGTTTTCGTCCGACCAGACAGCGCACGAGTAGACCAGCGACGGGCCGAGCACCAGCCGGTAAAAGTCGTTGCCGACGTCGTAATGGTGCGAGATCGCGGCGGCGTCCCGTTTCCTGCTGTGCCGCCTGCCGTGCTTTTCCACCTTCGCTTCCTCCGGCGGGGGAGCGGGGTTGGGGCCCAGCGCGCCGAGCCGGATGACGGTCTTCGCCAGTGTCCACACTTCCCGGGGCGTCAGCGGACTGAATGGCCCGGGCTCGGCGAACTTGCCGGCGGAGCTCAGCGCCGCGAAGGCGGCGAAGATGTCGCCGTGTGCCGTGATTTCGCCCGCGACGTACGCGCGGCTCAGGCCCAGCTGCCCGGGTGACCAGAGGATCCGCCGCAGCGCTCTGCGGGAAGTGAACTCAATGAGCGGGGCACCTTCGGGGCCCGCTTCCGAGCCGTCCCACGCCCGCAGCCGGACCGGTATCTGATCGGTGCCCGGGTCTCCCTTGCCCAACTCCCCGGTGCCGAGGACGATGGCCAGTGCCTTGGCCAGGTTTGGTGCCGCTCCGGTCGTTTTTGCCATCCTCGTCGCCTCTCGTCCGCTGCCCAGCTCGGCGCCTGCGCCATTGCAGTCCCGTGGCAATAACGTACACAAGCCTGCCTGCACCGGACAGGGAGACAACCCTGTCTCGCAATGGCCTGTCTGGCAGTGGACGGGCCGTGCCAGCCCGGGAAGCAGCCGTGTCTGGACCGGGAACCGGCGCGGTGGGATCCTGATCGCAGGCACTCTCGGAGAGGGAAGCTGGTGGCAATCATGGACGATTCACCGGAAACACGTCAGAGGCTGTCCGAGCGCATCGATCAGAAGCAGCAGGAGATCCGCTCGTATCTGGGACGGCAGTTGCCCCGCCGCCACAGACTCACGGAGTTCAGCGTCATTGGCAGTGTGCTGGCTGCTCTGTTGACGGCTGGTCCCGCGTTCGGGGGTACGGAGTTCACCGGAGCAGTTCAGGACACGTTGTCCCTGGTTGACGCCTCGATCGTGTGGCGTGCTCTGTGCCTGGGTGCGGTGGTTCTGTCCGTAGGGGCCGGCCTCGCTACGAACTCCGCCAACTCGCAGTCCCTGGCCGAGAAGGTCAGTGCCGCGGAGACGGCCATCGCCCAGTTGGAGGGGCTGCAGCTGTCCCTGGACTTCGGCCGCATCGAGATCGACGAAGCGGCCCTGCTCTATAAACAATGCGTTTCCCACGTGGCCTTCGTGGACGCGGCGCCTTCGCGCTGAGCTTCCAGCGATTCGCCTGCCCGCCGCTAGGCTGACCTTGTGGCAACCATGTGGTGGAAGTCCTTGCCGGATTTTGAAAGAGATCTGAAGTCAGCAGACAACGATCGAGTTGAAGTGATGCGCCAGTGGGCAAGTGACCGCGAAGACTCCGCCGACGCACCCGGTCCTGGCCGCGCTCCGAAGGCGAGGCGCCATTTCAGGCTGATGCGTGTCGCTGCCGAGCAGGAGCTGGCGAGACGCGGGGTGCCCTGACAACCAAGTCCATAGCCCTCAGTAGAGGCACGGCTCTTTAGCGACAGCTCCGGCCGCTGTGTCCCCGGCGGAACTTCGAGTCGGGGCCCTGCTGTTCTGCGCCCAAAGCAAGTGTGGAACCGGCTAGGCGAGTCTGGACCCGGCATGAGTGCGGTGGGATCCTGATCCAAAACGTCGACGGGGGAGAAAGGCTGTAAGAGACCATGGACGAATCCGCCGATACGCGGCAACGGCTGTCGGAGCGCATCGACCAAAAGCAGCAGGCCATCCGCTCCTATCTGGGGCGGGAGCGGCCGCGCCGGAACCGGCTCTCAAACATCAGCATCGTAGGCAGCGCGCTGGCTGCCATGCTCACCGCCGGTCCCGCCGTCGGAGGGACCGGATTCACCGAGGCAGTCCAGGGGATCTTTTCCCTGGGCGACGACTCCATCGTGTGGCGGTTCCTCTGTCTGGGCGCCGTGATTTTCTCTGTCGCCGCTGCCCTCGCCACGAATTTCGCCAACTCCCGGGCCCTGGGCGAAAAAGTCAGCGCGGCCGAGTCCGCCAACGCCCAGCTCGAGGGCCTGCAGCTCTCACTTAACTTCGGCAACCTGGCCGTGCCCGACGCCCTCAAGCTCTACCAGCAAGCCGTGGCCCCGGTGGCGTTCGTGGATGAGGCACCTTCGCGCTGAACTGCTTAGTCGAACAACGCACGACGGCGGGTGGCTGGCAGGAATGCCAGCCACCCGCTTTGCGCGCGTCAATTAGCGCCTTTCAAGCCAGCAGTGCACAGATATCCGTGACTTGTCCGGTGCCTTCGAAGGGGCTGATTTGCCTTCCTCTTCCATCAAGAACGTATGTGACGGAGCCAATCGTAAGATAGATACCCTTCCTGTCGCCCTCTGGAATTGTAAGAACGTTCCTTCCTGTCGCCGTTATTTCGACGCGGTTCGGCGACACATTCTCCACATGGCTTGCTCCGGTGATGCCGAAGGTTACGCTTTCACCGGTCTTCACGTTGGTGAGCGTCACCTCTTGTCCTGGGGCGGTGAAAATGGTGGCTCCATTTGAAAGTTCGTTGACACCCGCCTTACCTGTAACCACAGCCTCAATCCTGTAGCCACACTCTTTAAGAGTCAGAGTGACGGTCCCGATGGGCTCCGGAGCGGCGGTGGCGACGGCCCCCGTTCCGGCTACGAGGCCGGTCAGCAGTCCTGTCAGTACTAGAAGCTTCTTCATTGCAAACTCCATCCAAGATGTCGTCAGGGGAAAATGCGCACGGCAAAGTGGCCGAAAAGTGCGCAAGAAAATACGATGATCATTTACGTCGAATATTCGAAAGGAAACGGCTCTCGCAAGAGACGACCGCAAATGAGTTGCCGCGAGGAAAGATGCCGGGCATCAGATTTCCCACTCATTTCCCCTTACAAAGTAAAGGTCAGCTCTCGGCATTAGCGTCTTTGATTAATGCCTAGATGCAGGATATTAGACCCTGCCTCTCACGCTTGGGAAGACAAATTCATTATTTGTCAAGGAATTCGATCTGGTTGTCACTGCCGCGATCGACCCGGTTCACCCCGACGTCGCCGGCCCTTAACCCGGCCCGTCAACCATGGGCACATGACTCCTCTCTCCCGCCGTAACGTCCTCAAAGGTGCCATCGCCGCTGCCGGTGCCGCCGCCGTCGCCCCTTCACTTGTAGTCCCGGCGCACGCCGCCCGCCCCGCCGCCGTTCCCCTGGTCCGAAACCGGCTGACGCTCCCGTCCGGCATCTCCACCGGAGACGTCACCACCAACTCCGGTGTCCTGTGGTCCAGGGCATCGGGCGCGGGGCGGCTTATCGCCAATCTCGTGGCCGTCGACGAGGGCGGGTCCGCGCTCCGCGGCAGCCGCGCCTTCAGCCGTGTGCTGCGCGGCACCACGGCCAGCGACGCCACCGACTTCACCTCCAAGATCGCCGCCCGTGACCTCCCGGCGGGAACCCGCTTCGCGCTCACGATGCACTTCGAGGACCCGGACGGGAACGCCGGCGAGGCTGCCCGCGGCTCGTTCAGCACCGCGCCTGGCTCGAAAGCCAACAGCTCCTGGTCCCGCAGCAACGGGACCAAACGCGGCCAGAGCTTCGTCTGGACCGGCGACACGGCCGGCCAGGGCTGGGGCATCAACGAGGAGATCGGCGGCATGCGCGGGTACGCGGCCATGCTTGCCGCCAAGCCGGACTTCTTCATCCACTCGGGCGACACCATCTACGCCGACGGCCCGATCGCCGCGCAGGTCACCGAACCTGACGGCCAGGTGTGGCGCAACCTCGTCACTGAAGAGGTCTCCAAGGTGGCCGAAACCCTCGAGGAGTACCGCGGCCGGCACCGCTACAACATGATGGACAAGAACATCCGCGCCCTCTACGCGGAGGTCCCTGTCATCGCCCAGTGGGACGACCACGAAACCCACAACAACTGGTATCCCGGGCAGATCCTTACCGACTCCCGCTACACCGAGCGCCGCGTGGACGTCCTCGCCGCCCGCGGCCGCCAGGCCTGGCAGGAGTACCAGCCCATCGCCCAACTCAGCGACGGCAGCACCGGCTTCGAACCGGCCCGCATTTACCGCAAGATCACCCGCGGGCCCCAGCTGGACGTGTTCTGCCTGGATATGCGCACCTTCAAGGACCCCAACACGGACGGCAAGGAAACGAACCTCACCCACATCCTTGGCCAGGAACAGGCCGACTGGCTCATCCGCGAGGTCAGCAAGTCCAGGGCCACGTGGAAGGTGATCTCCGCGGACCTGCCGCTCGGCATCATCGTCCCTGACGGTCCGGTCAACCAGGAGTCCCTCTCGAACCGCGACGCCGGTGCCCCCTTGGGCAAGGAACTCGAGATCGCGCGCGTGCTGTCCGCGTTCAAGCGCAACCGGGTTAAAAACGTGGTGTGGCTCACCGCGGACGTCCACTACACGGCCGCCCACCACTACTCGCCCGAGCGCGCCGCCTTCCACGACTTCGACCCCTTCTGGGAGTTCGTGGGCGGGCCCATTAACGCCGGCAGCTTCGGCCCCAACCAGATGGACGCCACCTTCGGCCCCGAGGTGGTCTTCTCCCGGGCAGGCGCCTATGCCGGCGAGTCCCCGCGCAGCGGCGAAAGCCAGTACTTCGGCCATGTGGACCTCGGCGAGGACGACGTCTTCTCGGTCACGCTCCGGAACGCCAACGGCGCGGTGATCTTCCGCAAGGACCTGAACCCGGAGCGCTGACCGGGCAGGCTCAACGAGCAGGACCGGTAGCCACCCTGCCCGTCTGGTGGGACGATTCCACTATGAGCGAGTTCTTTCCGGATCATGGGCCGCACCTGCACGCACATGCGGCCCCCACCACCCAGCAGATGCGCACCGTTGGCCAGCGCCGTCGGGACGCGGAAGAGAAGCTGGAACAGCATCTTCAGGAAGCCCGTCACAAAGACCAGCTGCAGCACGGTGAGACAGCCACACTCGCGGGTGCTCCGGCAGCGGACGGGCAGGACTTTTCCGGCCTTCAGTACGACGGTTTCCAGGACGACGGCGGGCTGCCCGACGGAGAGAGCGTGGATCCGAACCCGGGGCGGTAGTCCCTTTCCCGCTCCCTAACTTGGCAACCACC
>NZ_JBHTSL010000107.1:0-6787 GCF_042795115.1 Arthrobacter sp. NPDC056493
TTTTTGTGTATACTTCCCCGGCGGGAACTCACCCCCCCAACCGCGCACGCCCCGCCCGCGGGTGGGGGGTGGATCCGGCGGCCGGGACTCGGCTTCTCGTTTGCTTGCGCGGCTATGGCGCCGGGCGGGGGAGTGCGGGAGCTGTTAGTGGGCGGCTGTCGCCGGGGTTTTGTGGACGAGGTAGATGGCGCCGGTGGTGACGTCCTCCTCGAGTGCTTCGAGGGTGCGGCCGCGTGTCTCGGGAACCTGGGTGTAGATGAAGATGAGGGCCAGGATGCCCACCACACCGAACATGAAGAACGTTCCGGTGATGCCGACCGATGCCACCAGGGTGGGGAAGAACAGGCCCAGGAAGGCGTTGGCGATCCAGAGGCAGAAGATGGAGACGCCGATGGCGAAGCCGCGGATGTGCAGGGGGAAGATCTCCGAGAGCATCACCCAGACGGCGATGTTGAGGAACGTCTGCATGGAGCCGACGAACGCCACCACCAGGAAGAGGATCACGAAGGGGCGCGCCGGGTTTCCGATGGGCAGGGCGATGGAGGCGATGCCGATCAGGAAGTGGCAGATGGTGGTCAGGGTGAAGCCGAGGAGCAGGGTGGTGCGGCGGTTGACCCGCTGCATCATGGTCAGTGCGATGACGCCGCCGACGACGGCGATGACGCCGGGGGCGATGTTGGCGATGAGGGCGGCGCGGGAGTCGAAGCCGGCTTCAACCAGCACGGACTGGCCGTAGTACATGATTGAGTTGATGCCGGTCAGCTGCTGTGCCACGCCCAGGCCGATGCCGACGAGCAGGATGCGCAGGATCCACTTGTTCTTCAGTGCGCCCCAGCCGGACAGGTTCATTTCCTTTTCCTCGTCGGCCAGGTGCTTGACGTCGGCCATCTCCGCTTCGGCGCGGTCGGACGAGCGGATGGTCTTGAGTACGGCCAGGGCTTCCTGGGTGCGGCCCCGCGAGATGAGCCAGCGCGGGGATTCCGGCATCCGGAGCATGCCGAGGAACAGGGCGACTGCCGGTACCGCGGCGACGGCGAGCATGATGCGCCAGACGCCGCCGAATTCGCCCCAGATGTTGCCGATGATGGCGTTGACCGCGAACGCGGCGAGCTGGCCGATGACGATCATGAGTTCGTTGCGGCCGGCAAGCGAGCCGCGGATTTCGTAGGGGGCGAGTTCGGCGAGGTACACCGGGACCACGGAGGAGGCGCCGCCGACGGCGAGGCCAAGGATGATACGGCCCACGACCATGACCTCGAAGCTGGGCGCGAACACGCAGGACAGTGCGCCGACGAGGAACAGGACGGCCAGCAGGATGATGGTCTTTCGGCGGCCCCAGGTGTCGGCCAGCCGGCCGCCGCCCACGGCGCCGGCCGCGGCGCCGAAGAGCAGGGAGCTGGTGACGATGCCCTCGGTGATCGGGGTGAGGCCGAGGTCGGCCGTCATCGGCCGGAGTGCGCCGTTGATGACACCCGTGTCGTAGCCGAACAGCAGGCCGCCGAAGGTTGCGATCGTGGCGACCATGCCGAGGCGCTTGCGGTGCGGGCCGTTCGTGAGCGGCGGCAGCGAGGGCGTATGCGCGCCGTCGCGTTGGGCTTGGGTTGCAGACATAAGGACTCCTTTGTCTCAAGTTTGCGGGACGTGTGCCCGCTGTCACATTCAAGACTAACGCGCGAAAGGCTTAAATGTAAGGTCAAACTTACAAATGACTTAATTCTTCGTGGTTTCGCCTCGTGGGAGGATGGCGACATGAGCATTCAGCGGCAGCGCCGGCCAGCCACCCAGGCCGACGTTGCGCGGGAAGTCGGGGTCTCCCGCACGCTGGTGTCCTTCGCCTTCCGTGGCGCCGCGGGCGTCAGCGACGAGACCAAACAGGCGATCTTCGACGCCGCCAGGCGTCTGGGGTACCGGCACAACGCGGCCGCCGCCGCCCTGGCCAGCAAGCAGCGCACCGCCGTCGGGCTTTACCTCCTTGACCTCCGGAACGAGGTCTTTTCGGATGTCCTCAACGGCGTGCGGCTGGCGCTGCCGCAGGCGCGCAACCGGCTGATCCTCAGCGTCTCCCGCTCGATCGGCGGTGAGGACCAGGGTGCCGTTGACTCGCTCATTGAGGCACGGGTGGGGATCATTATTGCCGCGACGCTGCTGGACCCCGATGACCGGGTGAGGGAGCTGGCGCAGATCGTACCGGTGGTCAGCGTGACGCGCCGGGTGGAGGGGGTGGACAGCGTGTACCCGGACGACCGTGCGGGCGCGCGGGCCGCCGTCGAGCATCTCCTTGAACTGGGGCACACACGGATCGCGCATCTGGCCGGGCCGCATATTGACGGACACACCGTCCGCCGGGAAACCTACGAACGGATGATGCGGGCCGCCGGACTGACCCCGCAGACCGTGGCGGCCGATGATTTCACCCAGGAGGCCGCGGAACGTGTGGCGGGACAGCTGCTGGGCGGGCCGGACCGCCCGACGGCCGTGTTCACGCACAACGACCAGTTCGCGCTCGGGGTCCGGGAAACCGCCTACGCGATGGGGCTGACGATTCCCGGGGACCTGTCGCTGGTGGGCTACGACGACTCGCGGACCGCCCGGCTCCACGGCATCGACCTGACCTCGGTGGACCTCCATGCTGTGGAGCTCGGGAAAATTGCCGGAAGCGTTGCTCTGGAGCGGCTCAACGACCCCGCGGCCCCCATCGCGGACAGGTGCATCACCCCGCAACTGGTGGTCCGCAACTCCACGGCCCGCTGCCGCCGATGACCGTGGACCGCGGCACCTGGCGGCCAGGGTCCAGCAGTGCGGCGATGGCGCCGGTAATTTTGGCCCCGCCCTGCACGGAGGGTTCGAGCGCGTTCGCGTAGTCGCCGTCGTGGTTGCAGATGATCCGGAGGTCCAGCAGGCTCAGGCCGCGGGCAAAGGCGGCCCTGGTGACGCAGTCGTTGAAAACCGTGAGGGCGGTCCTGATGATCCGGTAGAAGGGTCCGGCGGAGGGCGTGTCGTAGATGGTGCACACGGCCGCGGGCAGTCCGGTCCCTGAAAGCGCGTCGACCATCAGCTCATAGTCGGCGGCGAACCGGTCCTGGGCATCGGCGAACATGGCCACGGCCTCCGCCACGGATCGTGCGGGTGCTTCGAGCAGGTGGGCGAAGCCGAGCGCATCGTTCCCTCCGGCGCTGACAACGAGGTGGGTGGCATCGTCGGGGACGGCAAGCAGTTGGCGGTGAACCCCGGCGATCACGTCGCCGTCGGCCGCCAGCAGCGTTGCCTTCCACCCCGGCGGGAGGTCGCCGCGCAATTGCTCCACGACGTCGGGCCCGCCGTCAACGTACGCCTTGTTGTCGAAAATCGAGTCCCCGAGGAGGATGATGTGGCCGGCCGCGCTGCTGTCCATGCCGCATCGTCCCACGAAAGGCGCCGCGCTGACGAGGGCCGGGCCAGGACGTGAGTTTTTGTCCAGATATCGCGAGTTGGAGGCCCTCGAAGTCGTGACAAGTGGACGAAAACTCCAGACTGGCAGGCCCTTCCGCGGCCCGGCTTTCCCGGAGGCCTCTTGATTGAACTGCCCGGTCTTGTTGCACTTGAGTACGCAGGTCTGTGGGCACGCACCGTTTCCTCCGGCGATTCCGCGCTCCGACCGCCTACTTCAGGAGACCGCCATGACCGCCGACCCAGCCAGGAAGCCCTCCGTCCTCTTCGTCTGCGAGCACAACGCGGGCCGGTCCCAGATCGCCGCCGGGTTTCTCACCAGCCTGTCCAGGGGAGCAATCGAGGTGCAGTCCGCCGGCATCCGGCCGTCGCACGAGGTCAGCCCGTCCGTCGTCGAGGCCATGGCCGACGTCGGCATTGATATTTCCCTGGCCGTCCCCAAAGCCCTCACCACCGGGGCAGTCCAGGAGGCCGACGTCGTGATCACCATGGGCTGCGGCGACGAGTGCCCGGTGTTCCCCGGCAAACGCTACGAAGACTGGAAGCTCGCCGACCCAACGGGCAGGGGGATCGAGTCGATCCGTCCCGTCCGCGACGAGATCCGGACGCGCGTCGAGGCCCTGGTCACTGAGCTGCTGCCCGCCCGGCACGCCGACGCCCAGTAACAGTTTCCGAGAAGAAGCCTGAACAGAAGGAGCCAGCAGTGAGCAAGAATGCCAAGTCCGAGGACGCCAGCACGGATGAAGCCGGCAGCGCGAAGGTCAGCAACGAGCAGCTGATCATCGTCGGCTCCGGGCCCGCCGGCTACACGGCCGCGATCTACGCCGCCCGGGCCGGCCTGAAGCCGCTGGTCCTGGCAGGCTCGGTCACGGCCGGCGGAGCGCTGATGAACACCACGGAGGTGGAGAACTTTCCCGGCTTTCCCGGCGGCATTCAGGGGCCGGAGCTGATGGACGGGCTGCAGCAGCAGGCGGAGAAGTTCGGCGCGCAGGTGCTGTTCGACGACGCCAGTTCCGTTCAGCTCAAGGGTCACCTCAAGCGTGTGGTCACCGGCGGCGGCGAAACGTACGAGGCCCCGGCGGTGATCCTGGCCACCGGCTCGGCGTACAAGGAACTGGGGCTGGCTGAGGAGAAGAAATTCAGCGGTCACGGGGTGTCCTGGTGCGCCACCTGCGACGGGTTCTTCTTCCGCGACCAGGACATCATCGTGGTCGGGGGCGGTGATTCCGCGATGGAGGAGGCCACCTTCCTGACCCGCTTCGGGAAGTCCGTGACCGTCGTCGTCCGCAAAGGCGAGCTGCGTGCCTCCCGGATCATGGCGCAGCGGGCCAAGGACAATCCGAAGATCACGTTCGCGTGGAACTCGGCCGTCACGGCGATCCACGGCAACGGCAAGGTCAGCGGCGTCACCCTGACCGACACGCGCACGGGCGAAAAACGGAAGCAGCCAGCCACCGGGCTCTTCGTGGCGATCGGGCACGTGCCGCGCACCGAACTGGTTGCGGGGCAGGTGGAGCTCGACGGCGAGGGCTACATCAAGGTGGATTCGCCCACCACCTGCACCAACCTGAGCGGCGTGTTCGCGTGCGGGGACGCGGTCGACCACCGTTACCGCCAGGCGATCACCGCCGCCGGCACCGGCTGCGCAGCGGCCCTCGATGCCGAGCGTTACCTGGCCGCGCTGGAGGACGCGGACAGCATCGCAACTGCATTGGTGGAGGAACCCACCCACGCCTGAGCCCCCGGCCCAACTGACTGGCAGTTGTTGTCGTTTTGAGCCCTGAAAACGACAACTAATGCAAGTCAGTTGGGCAAATTCAAGGGACGGCGGCGGCTGGGGGGGCCGCCCTGGTCTCAGACAGGCGGCACCGCCGCCGGCCCAGCCCCGGTGGTCGACTTTATTATCGTCCTCCCCCGATCCAAAAAGAAGGGAGGAGCTGGCGCTTTCCCAGCCAAACCTGGATACCCCCAAAACTGGCGGCCTGAAGCACCGGTTCGGTGCCGGGGCCCAGCTTTTCCCAAGACCGTGCAGCCAGAATCGAGGGGTCCCGACGGCGGGCAGCGCCTATCCGACGCCGGGCATGGCAGCCGGACCCGCGAGCATTCCCCCACCCAGCCGGATCCGGCTGCCGCTACGCGCACCCCGCACTCGAACGACTTGCGTGGCCTAGATAAATTTCCGCACCCGCCCCCACCCCGGATCATGGGTGTGGTCAACCTGCACATCCTTCCGCGACCGGGCAAACCGGTCGAAGCTGTCCCGTCCGTTCTGGTCCTCAGAATCGCTGTAGTAGTGCAGGACGCGAAGCCCGTTGGACGTTTCTGAAGCCACCATCCTGCCCCGGGGCCCGAGCGCCGACTCCAGGTCCTTTTCGAGTTGGAGGAGTCCCAGCAGCGCCTCCCCGTCCGGCAGCCCGTCGTCCGGCAGCCCGTCACTCCCGGTCCGCCGGTACCTGACCCGGACAGCGGTGTGCAGGTCCAGCAGCGGGTGGTCGACCCAGCGCAACGGCCGCAGCGCGCAGACAATCACCCGGTGCCCCGAGGATGTTTTGGCCTCCCGCATCGTCCACCGGGGGTCCGCGGTCCGGGTTGCCACGGCCTGGAAGAATTCGGGAACGACGGCGGCGGGCTGGCTGTCGCGCGGATCGGTCCGGGTGACGCTAACAGCGCCGACCCATCGCTGGACGTCGTCCTCGCCGAGGAGCCAGTCCACCAGCAGGCGCGCCGCCTGGCGGCAGTCGTTGGTGCCCATGCCCTTGAAGGCCGGGTGGAAGACGGTGAGTTCGGCCAAGGCTCGACGTGGGTCCCAGTCCACCGCAATCCGGGCCAGGCCCAGATCCACCGGCTGGTCCAGGCCTTCGAGGGTGCTGGTGAGCATATTTGGTTGGGGCTCCCTGGCCGCGGCGAATTCCCAGGTCTCAGTGGGCCGGGGAGCCGCCCGCCGCCATCGCTCTGCCAGGACCCGCAGCCGCGGATCCCCGCCGCCGGAGACGCAGAGCCGGTGCCGGGAACGGGCGCCCGGGCCGGTCTCCCAGCGCAGCTCGGGGTGAATCGCCATCACCATGGCCCCGATCATTTCCGGGAGGTCGCCGTAGACGCCTGTCATGACGGCTGCCGTGATAAGGCCGGCACCCGCCACTGACCACCACCGCCAGAAAGCGCCCACGGCTTCCGTCTCCGCTGTGTCGCCCCACTGCCGCACCAACTCCATCGGACCTCCTCGTCGTTCCGGTGTTCGCGCCATCCAATCCTGTTGAAGGATGATGTAACCCCAGACTCAAGAAGAAGGCAATGTCGCCGCAGGTTTCGCACAGGAGTTACTTGGGTTAACGCCGACGGCGGGCCGGCCCCTTAAGGGACC
>NZ_JBHTSL010000108.1:0-6537 GCF_042795115.1 Arthrobacter sp. NPDC056493
TTTTTTTTTGTGCCGTGGGGGGCTTGTTTTTTTTAAAACCACCACCCCAACCCGGTGCCGGCCCCCGGGGGGGGGCCGCCGCACCTTCTGTTTTGTGGCTGTGCCCGTGGCGGGCAGCTTCCTACTTCACCGCGGTGGAGACACCGGCGGTGGGGGCCTTGGCCACTCCGCCGGCCGCCTTCTTGGACCCGCGCCGCTCAATCCAGATGGCCAGCCGGGACACTGCCAGGTTGATGGCGATGTAGATGGCCGCGGCCACGAAGAACACCGGGAACAGGAACTGCGGGCCCAGGAAGTCCGCCATCACCTGCACCGCGCGAAGCAGTTCGCCATAGGCCACGATGTACCCCAGCGACGTGTCCTTCAAGAGGACCACGAGCTGCGCCACGAGGGACGGCAGCATGCGGCGGACAGCCTGCGGCAGTTCGATGCTCAGCCGGGACTGGAAGCTGGTCAGGCCGATCGCCAGACCCGCCTCGCGCTGGCCGCGGGGGAGGGACTGGATGCCTGCCCGGATGATCTCCGCGAAGATCGCGGCGTTGTAGAGCACCAGGCCGGCCACCACGGCGATGAACGAGCTGGTGGCAAAGACCAGCAGCACGAACAGCATCATCAGGACCACGGGCATGCCGCGCAGGAACTCGAGCACGATTCTGGTGGGAACCCTGATCCAGGCGACATCGGAAATGCGCATCAGGCACAGCAGGAGTCCCAGCGGGAAGGCGATGACAGCAGCGATTGCGGCTGCGCTCAGCGTCGCGCCGATGCCGTTGGCGAGGAGTGTCCAGACGTCAGCCTGGCCGAAGATCGCCCAGCGCTGCGCCTGGAAGATTCCTTGCTGCGCCAGCGTCATCACGGCCCAGGCCAGCAGGGCGGCGATCAGCACGACGCCGATCACGGAGCCGATCAGTGAGATGCGGCGGGCCTTGGGCCCCGGAACGTCGTAGAGAACCGAACTCATCGGGCGATCGCCACCTTTCGTTCGACCTGGTGGGCAAGGATGCCCAGCGGCACGGTGATCAGGAGATAGAAGATGGCAACGCCCACCAGCACCCACATGACGGCGTCGCCATGATCGTTGGCGAGCTGCTTGCCGTAGCCAAACAGCTCCAGCACGAAGAAGGCGCCGGCCACCGAGGAATTCTTGACCAGCGCGATGAGGATGTTGATCAGGGGCGGAATCACGGTGCGCAGGGCCTGCGGCAGGATGATGAGCGAGAGCACCTGGCCGAACTTCATGCCGATGCTGCGGGCGGCCTCGGCCTGGCCGACCGGAACGCTGTTGACGCCCGAGCGCACCGCCTCGGCAATGAACGCGGCGGTGTAGGCGCTCAGGGCGATGATGGCCGCGACTTCAAACTGCTGGAAGGTCACGCCCAGCCGGGGCAGGACCACGGCCGCGAAAAAGAACGCGATGGTAAGCGGGGTGTTACGCACCACCTCCACGTAGGCCATGCTGAAGCCGCGGAGGGCAGCCACAGGGGAGACCCGGGCGGCGGCCAGCAGGGTGCCGACAACCAGGGCGATGATGCCGGAAACGGCGGCCAGGAACAGGGTTCTGAGAAAGCCGTCCCAGTATTGGGGGAGGCTTTCAATGATGACGTCCATAGGATCCTTCAGCTGCGTTCAGGGGAATGTGCGGAAAACGGAAGCGGCGGCTACCGGCAGGCTGTGGCATGCACAGCCGCCGGTAACCGCCACGATCGTCCTAGTAGCGGTCGATGGCCGGAAGTTCCGGTGCCGTCTTGATGACCGCGCCTGCGGTGGCCTCCCACGCCTTCTTGTAGGAGCCGTCCTTGGCGAAGCCCTCCAGCTGGTCGTTGACCCAGTTGCGGAACTCGGTGTCGCCCTTCTTCAGGCCGATGCCGTAGGGCTCCTTGGTGAAGGTCTCCTCGGATGCCAGCTTGAACGCGTCCGGCTCCTTGTTGACGAAGCCTGCCAGGATGACGTTGTCGGTGGTCACGGCCTCAACCTGCTTGTTGCGCAGCGGTTCGAGGCAGGCCGAGTAGGTGGCTGCCGGAACCAGGACCGCGCCGTACTTCTCCACGATGGTGGAGGCCGGGGTGGAGCCCGTCACGGAGCAGACGTTCTTGCCCTTGACGTCCTCGGGCTTGGTGATGGAGGTGTTGTCCTTGTTCACCATGAGCGCCTGGCCGGCTTCGTAGTACGGGCCGGCGAAGTCGACTTCGGTCTTGCGCTTGTCGTTGATGGTGTAGGTGGCCACGATCAGGTCCACCTTGCCCTGCTTGATGAACTGCTCGCGGTTGGCGGAGACGGTTTCAACCCATTCAATCTTGTCCGCGGGGATGCCCAGCTTGGCGGCCAGCAGCTTGCCGATTTCGACGTCGAAACCGACCGGCTTGCCGTCCAGGCCCTTCTGCCCGAACAGCGGCTGGTCAAACTTGGTTCCGATGGTGATCTTGCCCGCGGAGGCGAGCTTTTCCATGGTGGTACCCGCAGCGAAGCTGGGCTTCTCGACCGGCGCGGGGTTGGAGCCGGTCCCGGTGCCGCCGCCGCCGCAAGCGCTCAGTGTCAGAGCAATGGCTGCGGATGCTGCTGCCAGAAGGGATTTCCTTCGGGTCAAAAATGCCTTCATGACATTCCTTTCATTGGGCGGCCGCCCATGACGGCCTGGGTGCGAACTCGGTGATCTGGAAGCCGGCGGGGTCTGCCGGTTGTCAGTGCGTGAGCAGCTTGGACAGGAAGTCCTTGGCGCGGCTGCTCTGGGGATTGGTGAAGAATTCCTCGGGAGTGGCGTCCTCAACGATTTGTCCGTCCGCCATGAACACCACGCGGTCGGCGGCCTTGCGGGCGAAGCCCATCTCGTGCGTGACCACGATCATGGTCATGCCCTCCTTGGCCAGCTGGATCATGACATCCAGGACCTCGTTGATCATCTCCGGATCGAGCGCCGAAGTGGGCTCGTCGAACAGCATGACCTTGGGCTTCATGGCGAGGGCGCGTGCGATGGCCACACGCTGCTGCTGGCCGCCGGAGAGCTGCGCCGGCAGCTTGGGTGCCTGGTGGCCCACACCCACGCGCTCAAGCAGTGCCATGGCATCCTTGTCCGCTTCCGCTTTGGCGACGCCCTTGACCTTGATGGGGCCAAGCGTCACGTTTTCCAGGATGGTCTTGTGCGCGAACAGGTTGAACGACTGGAACACCATGCCGACGTCGGCGCGCAGCCGGGCGAGCTCCTTGCCCTCCTCGGGCAGCCGCTTGCCGTCAATGGCGATGTCGCCGTCGTCGATGGTTTCCAGCCGGTTGATGGCCCGGCACAGGGTGGACTTGCCCGAACCCGAGGGGCCGATGACCACAACCACCTCGCCCTTGCGGACCTGGAGATTGATGTCCTTGAGAACGTGCAGCTGACCGTAATGCTTGTTAACGGCATTCAGGGAGACGAGTGCGTCGCCTGGCAGTTGAGTAGTCATAAGAATGAATCTAGCGAATATTGCCCGGTTATGACCGCAATCACTCCAACTTCCCGTTGATCGTAATTCAAGAGATACCTGCAGGTCAGCAGGTTAGCCTTGGGGGATGAGCATCAACGCAGATCCGTCAAAATCAGTACAGCCCCGCCGGAAAGGGCCCCTAGAGCTGCGCCGCAAGCAGGCTGCGGTGGAGATGTCGGACCAGCGGTTGCTCGACACCAAGGGCCCCGGCCATTTCATCCACACCGATCCCTGGCGCGTGATGCGGATCCAGAGCGAGTTCGTGGAAGGCTTCGGTGCGCTCTCGGACCTGGGCCAGGCGGTCAGCGTGTTCGGCTCAGCACGCACCAAGCCCGGCAGCGTGTTTTACGACATGGGCGTCGAGGTGGGCCGCAAGCTGGCTGAAGCCGGCGTGGCGGTCATCACCGGCGGCGGTCCCGGCTCGATGGAGGCGGCCAACAGGGGAGCTGTTGAGGGCAATGGCGTCTCCGTTGGCCTCGGCATCGAACTGCCGTTCGAACAGGGCCTGAACCAGTGGGTGGACCTCGGCATCAACTTCCGCTACTTCTTCGCGCGGAAGACCATGTTTGTGAAGTACGCCCAGGGCTTCATCGTTCTTCCCGGCGGCCTCGGCACCCTGGATGAGCTCTTCGAAGCCATGGTCCTCGTCCAGACGCAGAAGGTGACCTCGTTCCCGATCGTCCTGCTGGGTGCGTCGTTCTGGGGTCCGATGATCGACTGGATCAGGGGAACCCTGGTGGCAGAGGGAATGGTCTCGGAAAAGGACCTGGACCTCATCCAGGTAGTGGACACCCCGGAGGAAGCCGTGAATCTGGTCCTCCACGGCCACGTCCGGGCTCCCTCCACCAACGGCGACCAGCGGCCCGAGTAGAAGCTGCCCGGGTAGGCGGCAGCCGCGGCTGCGTCTGGCACGATTGGTGGTGTGAGTTTCTTCCTCGTTTTCCTCGCCATCGTCCTGATCGGAGTCACCGCCCTCATCGGGACCGACCTCGGGCCGGGCATCCTGCGGAGGAAACGCGCCCGCGCGCCCCTCGCCAGAGTCGGTTTCAATGACGGGTTCGATGAACCCGTGGCGTCCCTGCCTCCGGTGCTGCTTCCCGACGACGCCACGCCGGCCGACGTCGACCACGTCCGGTTTGCGCTGGGGCTTCGGGGTTACCGGATGGACCAGGTGGATCAGGTGCTGGACGACCTGCGGGACCAGCTGGCTGCCAGGAACGCCGAAATAGAGAGCCTCCGCGAGCAGCTGCGCGCCTCTGCCGGACAGTTGGCCGCCGCCGAACAACCGGCCGCCGAGGACCGGACGTGAGCTCGCCACTGCCGCAGCCGGGCCCGATGCCGCCGCCAGGGCCGGTACCGGCATCAACAGTCGAACCCCCGCCGTCGAATCGCGGGACACGGCTGGACGGGGCGTTCCGGACTGCCGCGGCACGGCTCCACGGCCGCCTGGCGCGCTGGCCGTGGTGGGCCCAGGTGGCGGCGGTCTATGTGGCCGCCCGGCTGGTCAGTGCCTGCATCTTCATGTCGGCCGCCCTGCATCAGGGATTCAACCCCTGGTTCCCGGCCAAGCCCGACTATTGGAACTTCATCAATATCTGGGACGCGCGGTGGTACGAGTCCGTCATGACCGGCGGGTACCCGTCCGAACTGCCGGTGGATGCGGCCGGCAACGTGCAGGAGAACACCTGGGCCTTCTATCCGCTGTTTCCAACGCTGGGGCGGATGCTCTCCGCTGCCACCGGCATGAGCCCCGTTGCCGCCCTCATATTCATTGCCATGCTCGCCGGACTGGCGGCCTCGGTGGTGGTGTACCTGCTGTTCCGCACCAAGGCTGCCCACGGGCCGGCCGTGTGGGGCACGGCATTCTTCTCCACCTTCCCCGTCTCGCCGGTGCTCCAGGTGCCGTACGCGGAATCCCTGAACCTCCTGCTGCTTGCCGCGTCGCTGTTGCTGGTGGTCCGGCGGCACTACCTGTGGGCCATTCCAGTGGTTCTGGCCATGTGCCTTTCCCGGCCCACGGGAGTGCCGTTTGCTGCGACCATCGGGATCCTCTTCCTGTACCGCGCCGGTGAGGCGTGGCTCGAGGCGCGGAACCGCGGACTGGCCGCCAGGGGGCGCAGGGTCCACAGCCGGAACGAACTGTGGTCCCTCGCCGGTCTCACCGCCGTCAGCGGTGCAGGCGCCCTCGCCTGGCCCGCGGTCGCCTGGGCTGCCACCGGCGACATCGCCGCGTACACCAAGACCGAAACCGTGTGGCGCGGAGACGACCTCGTGCCCTTCAAACCCTGGTTCGACACCGGCGTCCTGCTGTTCGGGCCCGTCCTGGGGCTCGTGGCACCGTTCGTTTTCGTGGCGGCGTTCGGGCTCTTCATGGCCTCCCCGCCGGTGCGCCGGCTCGGAACCGAACTCCGGCTGTGGTGCGTCTGCTACCTGGGGTACCTCGTGGTGTTCCTGCACCCGCAGACCAGCACCTTCCGCATGCTGCTGCCGTTGTTTCCGCTTGCGCTGGCCGCCGCACTCGTTTCCCGGTCGCGCGCCTACCGCGGCGCCGTGGTCACGATGTTCGTCCTGCTGCAGATTGTCTGGGTGGTCTGGCTGTGGGCGTGGGCCCAGCTGCCGGGCGGAGGGGACTATCCGCCGTGACAGGCGCGGGGTTTCCCCGGATCAGCCTGCGGCAGGGCGCAGGAATCCGCACGTGAACGAATTGTCCATCGATTAGCTACAGACGGGTAATTACAGGATAATAGGTACTAAGCAAGGACAAAAAGCATTCGGATTGTTCAGCCATGGCGGCTGCCGAAAGGACCGCCAGAGCGGCTTTGTTTTGACCACGCGGACTCAGCCCGGCCGGGCTCGGTCCTGGGACTACTGGAGGGGATATTCCTCATGGCGGCTATGAAACCACGCACCGGCGACGGCCCTATGGAAGTAACCAAGGAGGGCCGCAGCCTGATCATGCGTGTGCCGCTCGAAGGCGGGGGCCGGCTCGTGGTTGAACTTAATGCCACAGAGGCGGCCAACCTCAAGGACTGCCTCGTCGGCGTCACCGAATAAGAGTAAAGGCAGGGCCCGCAGCCGGAAG
>NZ_JBHTSL010000109.1:0-5752 GCF_042795115.1 Arthrobacter sp. NPDC056493
AGCATGATGTCGGCGATGGACAAGCCCTGCGCGCGGCAGTGCTCCAGCAGTTCCGCCGCGGTCCGGAACGGCAGCGGCAGCTCCTTCTTCGACTCGGCGAGCTCCTTCAGGGCCGCGTCCTCCTCGCCCTCGCGGACAATGAACCCGCCACCTACGGAGAAGAACGTTGCCTGGTGAAGCACGTTCGCCCCGGCGTCGGACACCGTGAACGTCATGCCGTTGGTGTGCCGCGGCAGCACGGTCAGCGGCCGCAGCACCATGTCCTCCACGCCGTAGGGCAACGCGATCGATCCGGCCAGCTGCAGGGTGCCGGTCTCCGCGATGGAGGCCAGCCGCTGCTCCACTTCATCGGGCAGGATCAGCTCCGGGTGATAGCCCTCCAGGCCCAGCAGGACCGCGGTCATGGTGCCATGCCCGTGCCCGGTTGCCGCGAGCGAGCCGTACAGGTCAACCCGCAGCGACGCCACGTCCGCCAGCGTCCCGGAGGCCTTCAGCTCCTCCGCGAAAACGGCAGCAGCCCGCATGGGTCCAACGGTGTGCGAGGACGAAGGGCCAATACCGATCGAGAAGAGGTCAAAGACGCCAACAGCCATGGTCGGTTCCTAACTGGATAGTTGTGGTCGGTTCGGGCTGGGGAGGTGGACGCGCTGGGGTGAGGCCGCTTAGGAGTGGAGTTTTTGTCCAGATAATGGGTCCAAATGGGCCTCGAAGTCGCGATATCTGGACAAAAACTCCATTCTCGGGAGGGAGTTAGAGCTCGCCGCCGTTTGCTGTTGCGTATTCTTCGGCCGACATCAGCGGGCCCTCTTCCGTGACGGCCACCTTGAACAGCCAACCGGCGCCGTAGGGGTCGCTGTTGATCAGGGCCGGATCCGCGACGACGCCGTCGTTGACCTCGGTCACTTCGCCGGTCACCGGCGCGTACAGGTCGGAGACGGACTTGGTGGATTCCACCTCGCCGCAGGTTTCGCCTGCCGTGACGGTGGAGCCCACCCCGGGCAGGTCCACATACACGATGTCGCCAAGGGCGTCGGCCGCGACAGCGGAAATCCCGATCCCCACAGGGCCGCCCCCGTCAGCGGCAACCCATTCGTGCTCGGCGGAGTACTTCAGTTCAGAGACAACTTTGCTCATGTGATTTTTTCCTTTGGCATCTAGGTGCTGGTTACTTGGAGCGCTTGTAGAAGGGCAGGGCCACCACTTCGAACCGCTCGGCCTTGCCTCGCAGGTCTACGTCCAGGACCGTGCCAACTTCGGAATGCTCGACGTCGACATAGGCCATCGCGACCGGGTAGCCGAGGGTGGGGGAGGGCTGGCCGGAGGTGACCTCGCCGATCAGCATGCCGTCGTTGAGGACCGGGTAGTGGCCCCGGGCGGCGCGCCGGCCCAGGCCTTTGAGGCCCACGAGCTTTTGGCCAATGGTGGAACCAACGCCGGCCGCCTTGATCGCGGCCAGCGCCTCCTTGCCCACGAAGTCGCTTTCCTTGGCCAGCGAAACCACCGGGCCCAGGCCCGCCGCGTAGGCATTGACGTGGCGCGAGAGCTCGTTGCCGTAGAGCGGCATGCCGGCTTCCAGGCGCAGCGAGTCCCGGCAGGCCAGGCCGGCGGGGATGAGCCCGTGCGCGGCGCCCGCGTCCAGGAGTGACTCCCAAACTCCGGCGGCATCCTCGTTCGGCACGTAGATTTCGAACCCGTCTTCTCCGGTGTAGCCCGTACGGGCCAGCAGCAGGGTCTGGACAGTGCCGTTGACGGTGATTCCCACCTCGACGGCGGCGTAGTACTTCAGTTCGGTCACAAGGGAGTGCTGCCCGGCCGGGACGAGCTGGAGCAGGATGGCCTCCGCGTTGGGCCCCTGCACCGCGATCAGCGACGTCTCCGCGGAGGCGTCCTCGACGGCGACGTTGAAGTTCGCCGCGCGCCCGGCGAGGGCGGTGGCCACCTTCGTTGCATTGCCGGCGTTGGGGACCACGAGGTACTTCTGCTCGCCGCGGCGGTAGGAGATGAGGTCGTCGATGATGCCGCCGTCGGCGTCGCAGATCAATGAATATTTGGCCTTGCCGACGGCGATGGCGGACAGCTTGCCCGCCAGTGCATAGTCCAGGAAGGCGCCGGCGTCCGGGCCGGTGACCCAGACTTCGCCCATGTGGGAGAGGTCGAACAGGCCTGCTGCGTTGCGGACGGCATGGTGCTCGGCCAGCTCGGACGTGTACTTCAGCGGCATCTGCCAGCCACCGAAGTCGGTGAAGGACGCGCCGGCTTTCTTGTGCTGGTCGTAGAGGGCGGTGTAGTTCTCGGTCATTGCGGAATCCTTAGTTTTCGAAGTCTGCTGTGTTGTCCTCGAACGCTTCGAGGGGCGGGCAGGAGCAGACCAGGTTCCGGTCGCCTGCCGCGCCGTCGATCCGGCCCACCGGCGGGAAGTACTTGTCCTGCTTGAGTGTCTGCACCGGGAAGGCGGCCTGCTCGCGGGGATAGGAACGGTCCCAGCTGGAATTGACGACGGCGGCCGCCGTGTGGGGTGCGTTGCGCAGCGGGCTGTTTTCCAGGGTGAAGTCGCCGTTGGCGACCTGCCCGATCTCGGCGTGGATGGCGATCATCGCGTCGATGAACCGGTCAATTTCGGCCAGATCCTCCGACTCGGTGGGCTCCACCATCAGGGTGCCGGCCACCGGGAACGCCAGCGTGGGGGCGTGGAAACCGTAGTCGATCAGGCGCTTGGCCACGTCCTCGGCGGTCACGGCGGTTTTGGCCGTCAGTTCGCGCAGGTCCAGGATGCACTCGTGCGCCACCAGCCCGCTGTCACCCGTGTAGAGGACCGGGAAGAACTCGTTCAGCCGCGCAGCGACGTAGTTCGCCGCGAGCAGTGCGGACTTGGTGGCCTCGGTCAGGCCCTCCCCGCCCATGAGCTTCACGTACGCCCAGGAGATGGGCAGCACGCCCGCGGAACCGAAGCGGGAGGCAGAAATGGCGACGCCGTGTCCTGCTCCTGCGTTGTCGGAAGAAGCGTTGTTCGCATCGCCCGGCATGAACGGTGCCAGGTGCGCCTTGGCCGCGACCGGCCCGACGCCGGGTCCGCCGCCGCCGTGCGGGATGCAGAACGTCTTGTGCAGGTTCAGGTGCGAGACGTCGCCGCCGAACTTGCCCGGCTGCGCGAGGCCGACCAGGGCGTTGAGGTTGGCGCCGTCCACGTAGACCTGGCCGCCGGCCGCGTGGATGGCGTCGCAGACCTCGCGGACGTCGGCGTCGTAGACACCGTGCGTGGACGGGTAGGTGATCATGATCGCCGAAAGGACGTCCTTGTGCGCCTCAATCTTGGCGTGCAGGTCGGTGTGGTCGATCGTGCCGTCGGCGGCGGTGGCCACGACGACCACCTTCATCCCGGCCAGCACGGCCGAAGCCGCGTTGGTGCCGTGCGCCGAGGCCGGGATCAGGCAGATGTTGCGCTGCTCATCGCCGCGGGACCGGTGGTAGCCGCGGATGGCCAGCAGCCCCGCGAGCTCACCCTGCGAGCCGGCGTTGGGCTGGATGGACACCTGATCGTAGCCGGTGATCTCGGCGAGGTCAGCTTCCAAACCATCGATGAGTTCACGCCAGCCCCCGGTCTGGGAATCCGGGGCGAACGGGTGGATCGAGGCGAACTCCGGCCAGGAAATGGCTTCCATCTCGGCCGTAGCATTCAGCTTCATGGTGCACGAGCCCAGCGGGATCATGGTCCTGTCCAAGGCCAGGTCGCGGTCGGAGAGCCTGCGGATGTAGCGCAGCAGCTGGGTTTCGGAGCGGTGCGTGTTGAACACCGGGTGCTGCAGGTAATCGGACGTGCGCAGCACGGCTTCCGGGAGTTCGAAGCCCGCTGCGTCCCCTACGGGACCGGCGCCGAAGGCGACGGCTACAGCGGAAAGTGTTGCCGCCGTCGTCGTCTCATCAATGGAAACGCCGACGGTGTCCGCGTCGATGAGGCGCAGGTTGATCCCGCGGGCCTCGGCCGCCGTGATGACCTTGGCGGCCTTGCCGGGCACGCGCACGGTGAGCGTGTCGAAGAAGGAATCGCTGGCGAGTTCGCGGCCCGCCGTCCTGAGCGCGGTCGCGAGGACGCGGGCGTTGTTGTGGACGGTTTCGGCGATGGCCTTCAGGCCGTCGGGGCCGTGGTAGACGGCGTAGAAGGACGACACGATGGCCAGCAGCGCCTGCGCGGTGCAGATGTTGGACGTGGCCTTCTCGCGGCGGATGTGCTGCTCGCGGGTCTGCAGTGCGAGGCGGTAGGCGGGAACACCGGCGTTGTCCTTGGAGACTCCGACGATCCTGCCGGGGAGCGTGCGTTCCATGCCTTCACGGACGGCCATGTAGGCGGCGTGCGGGCCGCCGAAGAACAGCGGCACGCCGAAGCGCTGGGCAGTTCCGACGGCGATGTCCGCGCCCTGCTCGCCCGGTGGCGTGATGAGGGTGAGGGCAAGCAGGTCGGCGGCCACCGTCACCAGCGCACCCCGCTCCTTGGCGGCGGCGATGACGCCGGACTGGTCCCACACCCGGCCGGAAACGCCCGGCTGCTGGAGGACGACGCCGTTGATGTCGCCGTCGGGCAGTCCCTGGGAGAGGTCGGCAACCTCCACCTCGAAACCGAGCGCTTCGGCGCGGCCCCGGACGATGGCGATGGTCTGCGGCAGGCAGTCCGCATCCAGGACCGTCTTCCCGTCCTTGGCGTCCTTGTTCTTGTTGGCCCGGCGCATGAGCAGTACGGCCTCAGCCACGGCGGTCGCCTCATCCAGCAGGGACGCGTTGGCAACAGGGAGGGCCGTGAGGTCCTGGACCATGGTCTGGAAGTTCAGAAGCGCCTCGAGCCGGCCCTGCGAGATCTCCGGCTGGTACGGGGTGTAGGCCGTGTACCAGGCGGGTGCTTCAAGGATGTTTCGGCGGATCACCGGGGGCGTCACGGTGTCGTAGTAGCCCTGGCCGATCATCTGCACCGCGGTCTTGTTCCTGGCGGCCAGGCGGCGAAGCTCGGAGAGAACCTCAACTTCGCTGAGGGCAGCGGTGAGTCGGAGGGCATTCTCCTGGCGGATGGACGCCGGAACGGCGGAATCAACGAGGCCTTCGACCGTGTCATAGCCAACGGTCTTGAGCATGGTGTCGATATCGGCCTGGCGCCGGGCGCCGATATGCCGGTCGGCAAAAGTTGATGGAAGAGATTGAATCGTCATGAGGAACTCCAGGTCTGGCCGGCCACGAGTGGCACGGCATGGATTGGGTTCCTCCCCGCTCTGTATTGGACCTGAGAGATTCCGCGGACTTGGTTCTCCGCTTGCACCGTCGGTGAGCCCGGTTACCCGAACTGCTTTCCAGAGTTGCCTAGCCGTGGCGGTACGGGGGCCTGAGAGATTCCTGGGGAGGATTTGCTCCTACGGCGCCTGCCCGGTGAATGACTGGGAGGACTCTCCCGCCACGGGTCGAAAGGCTATGAAGATGTGGGTGATTCGGCTCACAAGTTACCGGACATTTCCCTGCATGCCAAATCCGGCCCCCGTTTGACATTTCTTCGTGACCGAGACCACACTGAACCGGTGGCTAGCCGGCTGAGCTGACCGGTCCGGGACGACCGTCCGGGCATGCTCACGGCCCCTGCCATCCCATAACTGAAAATGCTTACGATCTGCGGCGGGAGAGTCCTGCCGGTACGTTCAGCAGGCGCCGTAGGAGCAAACCCTCCCCAGGAAACTCTCAGGCCCACGTACCGCCGCGGCGAGGCAACTCTGGAAAGCAG
>NZ_JBHTSL010000110.1:0-5724 GCF_042795115.1 Arthrobacter sp. NPDC056493
CTTTTTGCTGCCTTCGCCGGGACCGCGCTGCACCGCCAGGAGGTCGCGGCCGTCGGTGCTGCGCTGCCGCTGGGTGCTGTCGCGGCCCTGCTGCTGCTGGCGTCGCTCCAGCTGTTTCTCGGGGCGGCGTTCCGGACGATTATTCCGACGGCGGTGTGCGGCGTGTTCTGTTACGCCCTGGCCGGGTGGTGGTCCGGAATGGAGTCCGGCAAGCGGCTGATCGCGGGGGACCTGGCCGGGAGCATCTGGGTCTACGGGATTGTGGTGGTTACCGTCGGAATGCTGGCCTGGTGCCGGCGGTACCGCCGGTAGCGGACGTGCCGCCGCTAGTCCGCCGTCGGGTCCCGGTGGTGGGCAATCATGAGTGAGGTGGCCTCGCCGTCGTCGTCTGCGGGTAATGCCATATATTCCTCGACGACGGCGCGGAGCTTGCCGAGCATTTCCTCCCGCCGTGTGGCGTTAAACTTCACGCCAAGCCGCCACACCTCGATGTCCTCAGGCGGAAGGTCCCGGATCTCCTGAAGGAACGTCTCGATGAGGATCGGCGAGACGTTGTCCAGCGGCGTGGTCCACGACTTGCGGCTGGCGATGTACGGCACCTCCGTAGCGCCCCGCCGGCCCTTACGGCGATCCTCCGCCAGCAGGAACCCGGTCCGCACCAGGGTCCGGACGTGGTGGAGGCTGGAGGCGGGATTGAGGCCGAGCAGCTCTGCGATTTCCTTGTTGGTCCGCGACTGGTGCAGGCACAGCCGAAGAATCCTCAGCCGCAGCGGTGAACTCAGCGCGCGCCCCTTGGCCACCAGGTCTGCTTCGTCGCCCTCCGGTGGGTGGTTCATAGACGCATTCTAACGAGCAATAAGTGATTGACATATGCCAATTGCTCACCGAAACTAAAGCCGTGACTGCCGAACCCACTGCCGCGGAGCCAGCGGCAGGCCCGCTCTGGCGGGACCGCAACTTCGCGACTTTTTGGACCGGGCAGGCCCTGGGGCAGTTCGGCGCGCAGCTGGGCCAGCTGGCGTTCCCGGTGCTGGCCGTGACCTTGCTTCACGCCTCGGAATTCGAGGTGGGGGTGCTGAACGCCGCAGGCCTTGCGGCGTTCCTGGCGGTCGGTCTGCCGGCCGGGGCCTGGGTGGACCGCTGGCTGAAGCGGAGGACCATGATCTCCGCCGACCTGCTGCGGATGGGCGCCATGGCCGCGGTGCCGATCCTCTGGTGGAGCGGCGGCCTGGAAATGTGGCATCTCTACCTGGTCGCAGGGATCGTGGGGACGGCCACGGTGTTCTTCGACGTCGCCTACCAGAGCTACGTGCCGGTGCTCGTGGCGTCCCCGCGGGTGCGGGAAGCCAACTCAAAGCTTGAAGCGACGGCCCAGTTGGCGCGCATCGGCGGACCCGCCGCCGGCGGTGCGCTGCTGGCGGTCGTGTCGGCGCCGGTGCTTTTCGTGGGCGAGGCCGCGGGTTACCTGCTCTCCGCGGTGTTCCTTGCGCGGACCCGCGACTCGGAGGCGCGTGTTTCGGCGGCCGCACGGCGCCCCCTTCCCGTCGAAATACGGGAAGGCCTCACCTTTGTTGTCCGGCATCCGCTCATCAGCCGCATCGCGGCCTGCACCGGCGGAATGAACTTCTCGGGCATGCTGATCTTTACGATGATGCCTCTGCTGGTGCTGCGAAGCCTCGGGCTGGGACCGCAGGGCATGGGCCTGATCATGACGGTGGGCGCCGCAGGCGGGCTGCTGGGCGCAGTCGCAGCCCCGCGGCTCGCCGCCTGGATCGGCGAGGGCACGGTGATTCCCGCGTGCGCGGTGACCAGTTCGGTCTTTTTGCTGCTGGTGCCGTTCGCAGCGGTCATTTCCGAACCAGGGGTCTCGCTGGCCCTGCTGCTGGTCTCGGAGGTCGGGTTTGGCTTCAGCGTCCTGGTGTACAACATCATGCAGCTCACCATGCGCCAGCGGGTCTGCCCGCCGCGGCTGCTCGGCCGCATGAACGCATCCATCCGGTTTGCCGTGTGGGGCGTGATGCCACTGGCTGCCCTGGCCTCCGGATACCTGGGCGAGCACCTTGGCCTGGTCCCCACCATGCTGATCGGAGCGGCCGGCAGCCTCCTGGCCACCGCCCCGGTCCTGTTCTCTCCGCTGCGAAGGATGCGCACGCTTCCGGACGAGGTGCAGGCGGACGAGGTGTTCGAGGACAGGGCGTTAGGGTCGCCGTGAACCGCGCCGCGGAGGTGCCGGCGGCACCTGTTTGGCGGCCACCACCAGGTCAAGGGGAATGCCGACGTCGGAACTCCGCGTCCGTACGGTGCACTCACTTTGGCCGCACTCAAGGAGGTCTCCCAGCGCGTCCGTAAAACCGCCGTCGATCCTGTAGCGCACCACCACGCGTGTTCCGGCCGGGGCCGTGGCCAGGAACTCCCGGGGCGTTGGTGTTGTCAAACTCACCGGTCCATCGTAAGACCTGTCCGGAGTGTGACGCGCCCCGCTTCGTTCGCGGGACCGGCCTGGGAGATAATAGGCTCTGAAGTGGACAGCCCGGCATGCAGGCCGGATGCAGCAACCGGCCAGTCGCCGGGAACCAACGTGGAGAGGCAAGGGACGTGACGTACGTAATCGCGCAGCCGTGTGTAGATGTTAAGGACAAGGCATGCATTGAGGAGTGCCCCGTCGATTGCATCTACGAAGGCGAACGCTCCCTCTATATCCATCCCGATGAGTGCGTCGACTGCGGTGCCTGCGAGCCCGTCTGCCCGGTGGAGGCCATTTACTACGAGGACGACACCCCCGAGGAATGGGCCGACTACTACAAGGCGAATGTCGAGTTCTTTGACGACCTCGGCTCCCCGGGCGGCGCCGCCAAGGTGGGCAACACCGGCAAGGACCACCCGATGATTGCAGCGCTCCCGCCGCAGAACCAGGACCACTAGGCGGACCCCTTCGTGACTACAGCTGTGCGCAGTTTCGGCCTAAGCCTGCCCGACTACCCGTGGGAAGCGATGGCGCCCTACCTCGCCAAAGCGGCTGAACACCCGGGCGGCGCGGTCAACCTTTCCATCGGCACCCCCGTGGACCCCACACCGCCGGTCATCCAGGATGCGCTGAAGGCTGCCGCGGATGCCCCCGGTTACCCCACCGTCCATGGCACGCCCGCGCTCCGGGAAGCCATCGCCGGGTGGTTTGCCCGCCGCCGCGGTGTGGAGGGGCTCGATCCCCTCGCTGTGATGCCGACCGTGGGTTCCAAGGAACTCGTGGCGTGGCTGCCTTTCCTGCTGGGCCTCAAGCCGGGCGACGTCGTCGTCCGCCCCACGGTCGCATACCCCACCTATGACATCGGGGCCACGTTCGCCGGGGCCACGGCGGTGGCGGCCGATGACCTGGACGACCTGGACCCGGCCACCCGGGCCAAGGTCCGCCTGGTTTGGGTCAACTCCCCGGGCAACCCCACCGGCAGCGTCCGGGACGCAGCCTCGTTGAAGAAGATCGTTGACCAGGCCCGCGAAATTGGCGCGCTCGTGGCCTCCGACGAGTGCTACGCCGAACTTGGCTGGGGGGAGTGGGACCTGCAGCGCGGCGGGCAAGCTGTTCCGAGCATCCTCGATCCGCGCGTCGCTGGCGCCTCCCACGACGGACTCCTCGCCGTGTACTCGCTGAGCAAGCAGTCCAACCTGGCCGGCTACCGGGCGGCCTTCGTCGCCGGGGACGCGGCCCTGATGGCCAACCTCGTCAACAGCCGCAAGCACGCCGGCATGATCGTGCCGTACCCGGTGCAGGAAGCCATGCGCGTTGCCCTGGGCGACGACGCGCACGTTCTGGCGCAGAAGGACCTGTACCGCGGACGCCGGGAGCGGCTCCTGCCGGCGCTGGAGTCCTTCGGCCTGACGCTGCACGAGTCCGCCGCCGGCCTCTATCTGTGGTGCACTGCGGGCGAAGCCACCTGGGACACCGTGGCACGCCTCGCGGAGCGGGGGATCGTGGTGGGCCCTGGCGTGTTCTATGGCGACGCGGGGCACGGCTATGTGCGCGTGGCCCTCACCGGAACCGATGAACGGATCGACGCCGCGGTGGCCCGCCTGGCTTAGGCGGGTTACCGGCGCCCGGGCCGGCGCCGTCTTTGGAGCCGAGACCCCGGATGGGCGACTTTTGACGGTCCGGACGCCGTAACAATGGTGTGACTCGCGCCACAACCGGCCCGTTTTTGGGATAATTCGGCGCTCCCGGATTAGTGGCAGCCCGCAACTGGCGGTAGTTTTTAACTGACTATCAATGGTGGCTTTCTACAAGAAGGCGGCACGGCCGTTGGACGTCCCGCCGTGCGGGATCCCGCGCGGCTCACCTGATGTTGGATCAAGCTTTCTAGGGAGGCCAAGAGGCCTCATGAAGGGGACTCCATGACTGAGACCACCAGCGCAACTGAGACCACCAGTGCGATCCTGCGCCATGCGGGCGGAGAGCTCGAGCTCCCGCGCATCAAGGTTGTTGAGGGAAACGAAGGCTACGACGTTTCCAAGCTACTGAAGCAGACCGGCGCCGTTACCTTCGACCCCGGCTTCATGAACACCGCCGCAACGACGTCGGCCATCACCTACATCGACGGCGACGCAGGCATCCTGCGGTACCGCGGTTACCCGATCGAGCAGCTTGCCCAGCACTCCAGCTTCCTGGAGGTCTCGTACCTGCTGATCTACGGCAACCTCCCCACCCCGGCCGAACTGGACGAATTCGACCAGAAGATCCGCCGCCACACCCTGCTGCACGAAGAGCTCAAGGGCTTCTTCGGCGGTTTCCCCCGCGACGCGCACCCGATGCCCGTGCTGTCCTCGGCGGTGTCCGCGCTGTCTACCTTCTACCAGGACTCGCTGGACCCGTTCAACGACGAGCAGGTGGAAGTTTCCACCATCCGCCTGATGGCAAAGCTGCCGGTCATCGCGGCCTACGCGCACAAGAAGTCGATCGGTCAGCCGATGCTGTACCCGGACAACTCCATGAACCTCGTGGAGAACTTCCTGCGCCTGAGCTTCGGCCTGCCGGCCGAGCAGTACGAGCTGGACCCGGTAGTGGTCAAGGCACTGGACCTGCTCCTCATCCTGCACGCGGACCACGAACAGAACTGCTCCACCTCCACGGTGCGCCTGGTGGGCTCCTCCAACGCCAACCTCTTCGCATCCGTGTCCGCAGGCATCAACGCCCTGTTCGGCCCCGCCCACGGCGGCGCCAACGAGGCCGTCCTGAAGATGCTCCGCCAGATCCAGGCCGACGGCATCAAGCCCGAGGACTACATGGAGAAGGTCAAGAACAAGGAAGACGGCGTCCGCCTGATGGGCTTCGGCCACCGGGTTTACAAGAACTACGACCCCCGCGCCAAGATCATCAAGGCAACGGCACACGAGGTCCTCAGCAAGCTCGGCGGCCACGACGAACTCCTGGACATCGCCATGAGGCTGGAGGAGAAGGCCCTCGGCGACGACTACTTCATCCAGCGCAAGCTGTACCCGAACGTGGACTTCTACACCGGCCTGATCTACAAGGCCATGGGCTTCCCGGAGAAGATGTTCACCGTGCTGTTCGCCATCGGCCGCCTGCCGGGCTGGATTGCCCAGTGGCGCGAAATGATCAGCGATCCCAACACCAAGATCGGCCGTCCGCGGCAGCTGTACATCGGCGAGCCCGAGCGGCAGTACCCCGCCCGCTGAAATTAGCGGAGTACGACGGCGGCCGCCCACCATTCCGGC
>NZ_JBHTSL010000111.1:0-5533 GCF_042795115.1 Arthrobacter sp. NPDC056493
ATAAACGACGGTGGTCGTCACCAAAAGGGGACGACCGCCGTCGTAATATTCAGCGCTGAGGCGCCGGGGGACCGGGCCGCTAAGGCGCCGGGGGAGGGGGGAAGCTAGAGCAAATCGTCCAGCTGCGGGTTCAGCCGCTTCAGGACCTCCGAGTGCAGGATCGAGTTGGTCGCCAGGGCGTTGCCGCCGAACGGGCCGTCCGTGCCTTCGAGGGAGGTGAAACGGCCGCCTGCCTCCGTCACGATCGGCACCAGCGCCGCCATGTCGTACAGGTTCAGCTCCGGTTCGCAGGCGATGTCCACCGCTCCCTCGGCCACCATGCAGTAGGACCAGAAATCGCCGTAGGCGCGGGTGCGCCACACATCCTCGGTGAGCCGGAGGAATTCATCGAGGTTGCCGCGGTCCTTCCAGCCGCCGAGGCTTGAGTAGGACAGCGAGGCGTCGGCGAGGCTGGACACGTTGGATACCTTGAGCCTGGTCGCGGCGGCGAGGGAACGGCCCGAGTACGCCCCTGCGCCCTTGGCCGCCCACCAGCGCTTGCCGAGCGCAGGGGCGCTGACCACGCCCACGACGGGTTCGCCCTCATCGACCAGGGCGATCAGCGTGGCCCACACCGGCACCCCGCGGACGAAGTTCTTGGTGCCGTCGATGGGGTCGATGATCCAGCGGCGGGAACCGTGGCCGGAACTTCCGAACTCTTCACCGAGCACGGCGTCACGGGGACGGGACCGGGACAGCTGGCCGCGGATGGACTCCTCGGCGGCCTTGTCCGCATCGGTGACCGGCGTCAGGTCAGGCTTCGTCTCGATCTTAAGGTCCAGCGCCTTGAACCGGCTCATGGTCTGGTCGTCCACGGAATCGGCCAGCACATGGGCCAGACGCAGGTCATCGTTGTACGTTGAAGCGGGTTGGGTCATGGTTCCAAACTACCCTCAAAGGCCCGGCGGGGCGGGGAGGCAGTGGCCGGGCTGCGCCGGGGGAGGCTATCCGACGCTGCCGAGTTCCTTGGTTTCCTGGCCCTCCGCGCGCGGGTCGGTGCCCAGCAGGCGGCGCAGGGACGCGAGCCTGGCCGCTCCCGTGGGGCCGGCGTGGCCGGCCGCAACCCATGCATCCACGCCGCAGTTGACGGCGGTGGCGTCGTGCTTGCAGCCGCGTTCGCAGGCCTCGGTGCCCGGCTCAAGGTCGGGGAAGGAGTGCAGGATGCGGTCCGGGTCGACGTGGGCCAGCCCGAAGGAGCGGATGCCCGGCGTGTCGATGATCCAGCTCCCGGCCGGGGCGTCAGCGAGCTTGAGGGCAAGGGCCGACGACGACGTGTGCCTTCCGCGGCCCGTTACGGCATTGACGCCGCCGGTGGCACGTTCGGCGCCGGTCAGCGCGTTGACCATGGTGGATTTTCCGACGCCGGAGTGGCCCAGCATCACTGTCACCTTGCCGTCCAGATGGGCGCGGAGTTCGGACACCGCGGCAACGTCGAGCCGGGCGGAGAGACCGTCGTCGGACCGGGCGTCGATGCCGGATGCGTCAGAGTCAGCGGTGCGGCTGATAATGACCGGAAAGTCGAGATGGCGGTAGTTGCCCAGCAGCTCGGTGGGGTCTTTGACGTCCGCCTTGGTGACCAGCAGCAGCGGCTCGATTCCGGCGTCATAGGCGGCCACCAGCGCCCGGTCGATGAACCCGGTGCGGGGTTCCGGGTTGGCGGCAGCGACAACCACCACCAGCTGGTCAGCGTTGGCCACAACGGCGCGTTCCACCGGATCGGTGTCGTCGGCGCTGCGGCGCAGCAGCGTCTTGCGGTCCAGGATCTTCACGAGCCGGGCGAGGGTGTCCGGTGCGCCTGAGACATCACCTACGAGGGACACGAAGTCACCCGCCACCACGGGGGAGCGGCGCAGTTCGCGGGCGCGGGCGGCGATGACGGTCCGCTCATGGCCGGAGTCCTCGCCTACGACTGCCGTGTAACGTCCCCGGTCAACGGTGATGATCCGCCCCGTGACGGCGTCCTCATGGCTGGGGCGGTCCTTCGTCCGGGGCCTCGAACCCTTCTTGTTAGGCCGGATCCGGACATCGGATTCGTCCCAGGAATCAGTGCTGCGTGCCACCGGTGGTCCCCGCGGTGTCGGTCGCTGCCCTGTTTGTAACAGCATTGCTCCGCTGGCCGAGCATGCCCGCCCACAGCTGCGGGAAGTCCGGCATGGTCTTGGATGTCGTGGCGATGTCCTGCACTTCCACACCCTTGACCGCCAGGCCGAGGATGGCCCCGGCGGTGGCCATCCGGTGGTCCGCGTAGCTGTGCACCACGCCGGCGTGCAGTTCCGCTGGCCGGATGATCAAGCCGTCCGCGGTTTCCTCTGCATCGCCGCCGAGGCGGTTGATCTCCGTGACGAGCGCGGCGAGCCGGTCCGTCTCATGTCCCCGGAGATGGGCAATGCCGCTCAGGCGCGAGGGGCCGGAGGCCAGCGCGCAGAGCGCGGCGACGGTGGGCGCCAGTTCGCTGGTTTCGGCGAAGTCCGCGCCCTTGATTTCGCTGCCGCCGGTCACCGTCAGGGTGCCGTCCTGGAGGGTGACCGTAGCACCCATGTCGCTGAGGATGCTGCGCCACATGTCACCCACCTGCGTGGTGTGCTCCGGCCAGTCCGGAATCCGCACCGTGCCGCCGGTGGCCAGTGCGGCAGCCAGGAACGGTCCTGCATTGGACAGGTCCTGTTCGATCCGCTGGTCGAACGCACGGATCGGGCCGGGGCTGACAATCCAGTGGTTGGGCGTCGAGTCATCCACCACCACGCCTGCGCCGCGGAGCACGGCGATGGTCATGTTGATGTGGTCCAGGCTCGGCACCGAGCTGCCGGAGTGTTCAAGGTGAAGGCCGTCCGTGAACCGTGCCCCCACCAGCAGCAGTGCGGAGACGAACTGGGACGAGGCGCTGGCGTCAATGACCAGGTGGCCGCCGCGGACCTGTCCCGTGCCTTCAACCCGGAACGGCAGCGACGTTGGCGTTGCACCGTCTTCCCCGCCGACGGGCACGCCGAGGCCTGCAAGGGCCTCGATAATGGTCCCCATCGGGCGCTCCCGTGCGTGGGGGTCGCCGTCGAAAACGGTGGCGCCGCTGCGGAGTGCCGCCATCGGCGGAACAAACCGCATGACGGTTCCGGCAAGGCCGCAGTCGATGGCGACGTCGGCACCGCTGGAGTTGGCCGGAATCGGCGTCACCTCCAGGTCCGGGCCAAAGGCGCCGTCGCCCGGCACTTCCCGGATGTCAGCGCCAAGCTGGCGGAGTGCAGCGATCATCAGCGCCGAGTCGCGGGAGTGCAGCGGCGCCCGGAGCCGGGACGGCCCGTCAGCCAGTGCGGCGAGCACCAGGAACCTGTTGGTCAGCGACTTTGAGCCCGGCACGCGGACCGTGGCGTCAACCGGCTGCTCCGCAAACGGCGCGGGCCAGTGCGGAGCAGCGCCGGAGTTTTCAGCGGGCGCTCCCGTGGGTGATGCTGTCATTCCCGCTTATGCCCCCACTGCGTGGTCAACAGCCTTGCGGACTGCCTTATCGGCCTTGCGGACTGCTTTGTCGGCGCTGTGCAGCTTCTTGCCCGTGGTCTTGCGTGCGTCGGCGGCGAGGTGGCTCGCGGTCTTCCGCGCGTCGGCAGCGAGGTGCTCTGCGCGCCAGGCGAGGCTGGGCTTTCCGGCCGTGTCCACGGAGGCGAGCAACACACCGCCGGTCAGGGTGATGTTCTTGAGCAACTGGTTGCGGCGGGCTTCGCGGCCCTCCTTGCTGCTGATGTCGGCGCTGCGCCATTCAACGAAGGCGTTCAGTGCCGAGATGACGGCCAGTACCGAGGCCGCCAGGCGCGCAGATTTGCCGAGCGCGAAGAGGACGCCGGCACCCACCTGCGTTCCGCCGATGATCCGGGCCAAGACCTTCTCGTCCGTCTGGAACGGCAGGGCTTCGGCGGCGCGGCGCAGGAGGGGCGACAGTTGCTGCGCGGTGTCGTCCGCATGCCTGAGCTTGTCCGTTCCGGCGAGGATGAAACTTGAGGCCAGCATCGGCCGGGCAAAAAAGCGGACAAAGGACATGAATTTCCTCCTGGATGGCCGAGCCGCGGTGGCCGCGGCGGAGTCGGTTCTAGTCTTGCACTTTTGCGGAATATTTGCCCACCGCGCGTCGTTGTGCTCTTCAGGCCGGAAGCAGTCTGCAGGCGGCGTTCTGCGCAGTTTCCGGTGTTCAGCGGCGGCTGGGGCATGGCCGGAACCGGCAAGAGCGCGGACCGCCGCACGATCGCGGGTCTTGGGATGCGGGTCTTAGCAGGCTGTCTTAGCAAACGGAGTGGAGATGGAGCGTTGACGTTGGTAAAGGAAGCTGTGGGGCTGCGAAGTCCCGTCAGGATGCGGCCGTTTGTGGTGCCGGAGGCCGATGCGCTTGAGGCCGGGGGTGCCTTCCCGGGCTCCGACCACGGCACGGCACGCCGTAAGGGGCGGCCGGTGCCGATCAACGTAGACTTGAAGGCAATGAGCACCGTGGACCCGGCCCTACAGGCCACACAGGAGGACGCCGCCAACGGCATCCCGGACAATGGCACGTCACCCGCCGCTGAAGCGGCCGAGGATATCGACGTCGGCTCGGAGAGCGCCGAAGCGCGCCGGGCCCGGTTTGAGCGCGACGCCATGCAGTACGTGGACCAGCTGTATTCGGCAGCCATGCGCATGGCGCGGAACCCGGCCGATGCCGAGGACCTCGTGCAGGAGGCGTATACCAAGGCGTTCTCGGCCTTCCACCAGTACAAGCCGGGCACCAACCTGAAGGCCTGGCTGTACCGGATCCTGACGAACACGTACATCAACCTGTACCGGAAGCGGCAGCGCGAACCCCTGCAGTCCAATTCGGACACCATCGAGGACTGGCAGCTCGCCCGCGCCGAGTCCCACACCTCCAGCGGCCTGCGGTCCGCCGAGGCCGAGGCCTTGGACCACCTGCCGGATTCGGACGTCAAGCGGGCGCTGCAGGCCATCCCGGAGGAGTTCCGCCTGGCCGTGTACTTCGCCGACGTCGAGGGCTTCGCGTACAAGGAAATTTCGGACATTATGAACACCCCCATCGGCACCGTGATGTCCCGGCTCCACCGGGGCCGGAAGATGCTGCGGGACATGCTGGCGGACTACGCCGCCGACCGGGGATTCAAGGCTGCTGCAGACGCCACGGCGGCAACGGAAAGCAACAAACAGGAGAGCGGGAAATGAGCGACTGCCAGGGATTGGGCGATTGCGATGACACAAGGATGCAGCGCATCTACGAGTACCTGGACGGTGCTCTGACCCGCAGCGACCTTTCGGAGATCAAGCAACACCTCGACGAGTGCCCGGAATGCGCGCAGCAGTACGATCTTGAGTGCGTCATCCGGAAAGTGGTGAAGCGCTCCTGTACCGAGGCAGCGCCGGAAAACCTCAAGAACGCGATTCTGGAACGGATCCACACGATCCGGCCGGTGGATGCCTGACGGCTTTCCTGGCTTAAACGCGATGCCCCCGCTACCTTGCTGGTAGCGGG
>NZ_JBHTSL010000112.1:0-4884 GCF_042795115.1 Arthrobacter sp. NPDC056493
CCGGCAACCATTGCCGGCCACCCGCCGTCGGGCTTTCCTGAAACCGCGGCTATTCGAAGAACTCGATCCGAGGTTCGCCCTGGACGCCACCGCGCTGCATTGCGTCCTTCAGATCAGGGTTGGCGAAGAACGCCTTGGCGGTGTCCACGGTGTCGAAGTGGTGGATCACCAGGACGTTGTTCGGATCGCCGTCCATGCGGTAGACGGACTCGTTGGTCACACCGCCGTCCTTCTGCAATCCGGCGACGGAATCGTAAACCTTGCGCCAAGCGTCGTAGTCGTCAACACGGTGCAGGACGAGTGAAACAGCCATGATACTTCTCCTTTGAAGCAGCGGATTACGTCTAAGCTTCCGGCCCTGCGGTCAGGAAATTGTGGACCTCGAAGAAGGTGATGTCCGGCTTCTCCGACATACCCACCTCGGCCATGAAAGGTTCGGTCTTCTCCCGGGTGAATGCCTCGAATGCCTCCCGGCTCTGCCAGGTGTCCACCACACGGATGCCATTTTCCGTGGCCGACACCCAGTGCGTCAGGCCGCCCGGGGCGCCTGGCCCGCCCTTGGTGAAGCCCATTTTTTCGATGACTTGGTCGTACTGCTCAAGCGTTGCCCCGGGAATATCCAGGATGACGGCGACAGGCATGACTTGCTCCTAAAACTTGCGGAACCACCTGAGACGGCCCGGGATTGGACCGCCTGAGGCTTTGCTACTCCCGCCCGGGCGGCCTGTCAACGGTCTTTTCATTGGCCGAATGGCGCACGTCACATTTTTGGCAGAGGACGTAATCCGGCATCCCCTCTGCAAGAATGGCGAAGTCATGTGCGGGAGGTCACAAGCAACGGCGCTTGCGGCCTCCCGCGCCATGCCCTGGGGAGGCAAGCATGTCAGGAATCAGTTTTACGGCCATCGACTTCGAAACGGCCAACAGCCACCGCGGCTCGGCGTGCGCCGTCGGCCTGGTGAAGGTCCGGGACGGCCGCATCGTGGATGCGGCGTCGTGGCTCATCAAGCCGCCGCCCGGCATCGACGACTTTGATCCCATCAACGTGGAGCTCCACGGCATCACCGAACACGACGTCCAGAACGCCGCCGACTGGGAGATGTCACTCGAAGGCATCCTGCAGTTCGTCTGTGAGGACCCGCTCGTGGCGTTCGACGCCGCCTACGACGCCTCCGTGATGCGCCAAGCCACCGAGCACCGGCACCTGGACCTGCCGGCCAAGGACTTCTACTGCGCGCTGCACCTCGCCCAGGACCACCTGCCCCTGCCGCAGCACCGCCTCAGCGACGTGCTCTCCGCCCTGGACCTTCCTCCGGTTCAGCGGCATGAACCGCGGGCGCACGCGCTGGCCTGCGCCCGGATAGTGCTGGCCATCGCGGACACTCGCAGGTTCAGTACCCTGGCCGAGGTCTGGGAAGAGCCGACGACGGCGGTCGGCAAGCGCCGCCGTGGCCGGCGCGTCCGCACCGACGCCGACCCGGAGGCTGAATCGCCGGGGGAGCCGGATGCCACCTTCGCGGTGGCGCCCGACGCCGGTACCCGCCGGATTGCCGACAGTGGCGGGAACGCTGGGGCCGGCAGCGTCGACCTGCTGCCGCTGAACCGGGCCGGGGCTAAGCGAGCCGACGTCGGGCGCGCTCCACTCGAGCGCGCTGAACCCGGCAGCGCCGCCCGACCAGCTGCCGCGAAGCGCACCCTAAGCACCGCAGCGGGACTGGTGCTGTTCGCGCTGGGTGTGGCGGCCGCCGTCGGACTCGCCTACCTCACGGGACTCACCATCCGCTTCTTCGCCGCTGGCGAGACGGTCACCGCTGCAATGACAGTCGCCGCGGCCACGGCAACCATGGGGGCGATCTGGGCCTGCATCACCCGGGGCTGGCACCGGCTCCAACCCGGAAAACTAACGCCCGGCAATTGACCCGCAGCCCACCGAAAAGGACGATCCGGGCAGCGGCACGGCCATCGCCGTCGGGGCACTCCTAGACGGCATTCCGGAATCAGTGGTCCTCGGCCTGGGCCTCATCACGGCAGGCACCGGGTACCCGGTTCCCCTGGTGGGGATTCCAAAGTGACCCCGGCGACGGGTGGGCGGCGACGCTGGCGTCCTCCCGCCGTCGGGCTTAATTGAGCGGTCCCGGGGGGCCGCTCAGGCTGCGGTGACCGTAGTTCTCCGTGGAGCAAAGGGGGCCCAGTGTGCGTGCCTGGCCATGAACTGGCGCGGATTCAGAGAGGTCGGGACGGAGGGGCTCGGTTCACTGAAACCCCCGTGGTGAGCCAGCCAACCGTTCACCATCGCAACGTCGCCGTCGTTGATGTGGATGTCCAAAATTGCCACTGCCGACCTCCCATGCTCTGGGACCGGAAGTAGAGCTTGAAACGCAAGTCCATGTCGCCCCCAATTGCGTTTACAGACAGCACTTATGGTGGTCGGGGCAGCCTAGAGAAAGCTTGTGACGGGACAATTTGACGCGCATGTCCTCACATGCGCAGGCTTCGGTCTTGGTTGGCCGCGCTGGTTGCCAGCCCTAATTCCCAGTTCCAGTGCGTGCTAGTTGCCGACGGCCGAGTCCATCGGAGTGCCGGTCAACCCGGCTGCGTCAAGCCGCAGATCAAGGTCGGTCATGACCATTGCGGCCAAATCGCGCAGATTGGCGTTGTCCTCCGGGGACATGGTGCGCGGTTCGAAGTCGAGGATGCACAGGGTGCCCAGATTGTATCCGTCCCTGGTCTTGAGGGGAGCGCCGGCATAGAACTTCAGGCCGAACTCACCGGCCACGAGCGGATTGAGGAGCGTCCGCGGGTCCTCCGGGGCGTTCTCCACCACCCAGAGACCATCCTGCATAATCGCTGACGCGCAGAGGCCGGGCTCCCTGCTGATCTGCCCAACGTCCAAGCCGTGGTGGGACTTGAACCAGATCCGGTCATGATCGACGATCGACACGATCGCCACCGGCACCGAGAAAAGCCTGGCGGCCAGCGCCGTGATTCTGTCGAAGGCGCCATCTGGGGGAGTGTCGAGGATGCCGTAGCTGTGCACCGCCTCCATCCGGGCTTCCTCGTCAGCGGGAAGGACAGAGGCATCCACCTTATGCTTTCCCCGGCTGCTCAGGGACAGTTCGTACAGGGCCTGGCTTACCTCGCTGGTGGAGGGCCTATCCTCCGGATTCCGCGCCGTCATTGCGGCCAGGAGGAGCCGCCACTCCGGCTCAACGTCGTCAGGGATGTGGGGGTCGTCCATCAGGCGGGCGAGGGCGCTCTGCAGCGGGTCACCCGGAAAGGCCTGCTGCCCGGTTAGGCTCTCGAGCAGCACCAGGCCCAGGGAGTACACATCGCTGGGCGGCCCAATGGGCTGGGCCTTCGCCTGCTCCGGGCTCAGGTAGCCCGCGGTGCCAAGGAATCCGCCGTCGGGCAGGTTCGGCGCATCAGCCATGAGCGCGATGCCGAAATCCGTCAGTTTTGCGTGCATCCGTGCGGTGTCGTGCTGGTAGTCGAACACCAGGATGTTGCCGGGCTTCACGTCGCGGTGCACCACGCCGCTTTCATGGATGTAGGCCAGGGCGTCCGCCACGTCGTAGCCGATCTCGGCCGTGTGCCGGGAGGAGAGCGGGCCTTCGACGAGGCGGCGCTTGAGATCAGGGCCCTCGACAAGCTCCATGACCATGTAAATGCGGCTGCGGCCAAGCTCTTCCCGGTCCACGCCGGCGTCAAGGAGCGTGATCAGGCTGTGGTGGTTCAGGGCCGCGAGGACTTTTACTTCAGCGTCATCATCGCGTGCCGCTTCGTGCGCCGCGTTGCTTCGGTTAATCACCTTGAGGGCAACCTCGCGCTGAAGGGACTCATCCACGGCCCGGTACACGTTCGCCATGGCGCCGGAGCCGATTTGCTCCACCACGCGGTACCTGCCGCCAATGACTGTGCCTTCTGGGATGCCGGGTTGTACGGCCATGGGGTACCTTGATTCCCGCCCTGCCCTGGGGGCCGGCGATATGAGTGCGTTGAAGCGTTATGACAGCAGTGTGCGCCAGAGACAAAGTTTTGGGTACACGGAAAGAGCCGATTTCCATCGGCTCTTTCCGGTGTCGGCCTAGATGAGGCTGGGGGCGCTCGCGAGGATGTAATCTGCGGCTGCAGGCCCGGTCATCGCCAGTTCGCAGTTCTGCGGATCGATGCCGTTTGCCTTGAGCGCTGCAAACAAAGCGGCTGGGGCATCCGGCTGCACGTTGTGAATCAGGCACCAGCTCGTGTACAGGCCATAAAGCTCGTCCGGGCCGAGGACCGTGTCGGTCTCGCGCTCCGTGGTGAGCGCCTCTGCAACAAACTGTTCAAACTGGGTGGCGTGCATTTTTGGCTCCTCAAAAGGGCATGTACATTGATCCGCCGTTTCTGCTTCAGCGATAACGGATCTCCGCCAAAGGGGCCAGCGATCTACCTGAAATTTATGCGAGACAGACTGTTCTGTCTAGTTGAGCCTGCAACGCGCAAATTAGCATTCGGAACGCCAATTTCGGTGGACGGCAGCGACGCCGGGCCGCCGGCATTTGCTCTCCGCGTGGTCTGGCGAGAAGGCTCGCCTGAGAGTGGGCTGATCCGCCGCCGGGGGCCGATTTGCGTGGGCCTTTGGGGGCGTGTAGAGTCTTTCGAGTCGCCGCCGCTGATGCGGAAAGATAGCGACCGACCCCCTTTCAAATGGCCTGGAAAATGGTGCGCTTAGCGGTGTGCTGTGGACGGGTGGGGGCCTGCCTGCTGGCTGGGAATCGTGGAAACGCTGATTTGCAAAGCTTTGCCGGGTCGGGTAAGTTTGAAAAGTTGCTCCGGAGCGATCCTGAATGTTTGGTTTGGGTGGTGCCGGGTGTGTCTGTTGTTTGAGAACTCAATAGTGTGCCA
>NZ_JBHTSL010000113.1:0-4726 GCF_042795115.1 Arthrobacter sp. NPDC056493
CACACCCACAAAACCCACGGACCCCACCCCCCCGGCTGCGGACCTTCCCTGTTATGGAACTTGTCTGGTGGTCAGGACAGCCACGTCTGCAGTGCCCGCAGGCAGAGGCGGATGGCTTCGGCCTCCACGTGCTCGTTGTCCTTGTGGGCCAGCAGCGCATCACCGGGCCCGAAGTTCACGGCCGGGATGCCCAGTTCGCTGAAGCGCGCGACGTCGGTCCAGCCGTATTTGGGTTTGGGCTCGCCTCCCACTGCGGCCACGAAGGACGCGGCGGCGGGGTGGTTCAGTCCCGGCCGCGCGCCGGCGGCGCTGTCCGTGCGGACGACGTCGAAGCCGTCCAGCAGTGCGCGCACGTGTTCTTCGGCCTGGTCAGGGGTCTTGTCCGGGGCGAAGCGGTAGTTGATCTCCACGACGCACCGGTCCGGGATGACGTTGCCGGCGGTGCCGCCGTGGATCTTGACCGCGTTCAGGCTTTCGCGGTAATCCAGGCCGTCGACGGTCACGGTCTGCGGGCTGTACGCCGCGAGCCGTTCCAGGATGGGCGCGGCGGCGTGGATCGCGTTCCGGCCCATCCAGGCCCGGGCGGAGTGTGCGGCTTCGCCGGAGGTGGTGGCGTGGAAACGCATGGTGCCGTTGCAGCCACCCTCCACGGTGCCGTCTGTCGGCTCGAGGAGGATGGCAAAGTCGCCCCCGAGGAGTCCTCCGTGGTTCCGCACCAGCCGGCCCAGCCCGCTCTTGACGGCCTCTACCTCCTCGTGGTCGTAAAACACAAACGTGACGTCCTTGCCCGGTTCCGCCCCGCCGTCGAACATTGAAGCCGCCAGTGCCAGCTGGACGGCAACGCCGCCCTTCATGTCCGTGGCGCCGCGGCCATACAGGACGCCGTCGCCGGGGACGCCGGACGGCCAGGTGGACGGCACCGTTCCCAGCGAGTCGTCCGTAACCGGCAGCGGCACGGTGTCCAGGTGGCCTGCCAGAATGACCCGCTCGCTCCGGCCGAGGTTGGTCCGCGCAATGATGGAGTCGCCGTCGCGTACCAGTTCGAGGCCGGGCAGCTGGCGGAGTGCCGACTCGACGGCGTCCGCCAGCTGGCGTTCGTTGCCGGAGACGCTGTTGATGTCGATCAGCGCGGCGGTCAGCAGTGCCACGTCCTGGCGCAGGTCAAGGGTTATGGGGGCTGTTTCGGCAATCACCATCCCACTGTATCCCGCAGCTGCCCATCCCAACTGGGTGGCAGCTCAGGGCGTTCCCAGCGCCGGGAACGCCCTGAAATGCGACTCAGGTACGCACGGACCGGTTTCGGTGCGTGCACCTCGTCTCGATAGACTTGGCGCATGACTGAAACCGCTTCTTCCGCCGTGCCCGCTGCCCAGACCCTGTCCGACGAATCCCGTTCGGCCTATGGATTCGGCGTAGCCACCATCGCCACGCGGAACGGCGAAGCCACTGTGCTGGATGCCTGGTTCCCCGCCCCCGCCCTCGGTGTGGCCGCCGAAAGCCTCCGCGCCGTGGAAAACGCCGACGAAACCCTCACAGAAATCGCAGCCGCCGGCACCGACGCCGACCGCGGCACGGAGCAGAAGGTAGTGTTCGTCCAGATCAACCTGGACGAGGCCCCGGCCGACACCGCCGACGCCTACCTGCGCCTGCACCTGCTCTCGCACCGCCTGGTCCAGCCCAACAGCATCAACCTGGACGGCATCTTCGGCAAGCTCCCGAACGTCGTCTGGACCAACTTCGGCCCGTGCGCCGTGGACGGGTTCGAACTGACCCGCGCCAAGCTGCGCAAGCGCGGTGCTGTCACCGTCTACGGCGTGGACAAGTTCCCGCGCATGGTGGACTACGTCATTCCGGCCGGCGTCCGCATTGCCGACGCCGACCGTGTGCGCCTGGGCGCCCACCTCGCCGAAGGCACCACCGTCATGCACGAGGGCTTCGTGAACTTCAACGCCGGCACCTTGGGAACCTCCATGGTTGAAGGCCGCATTTCCGCCGGTGTTGTGGCCGGCGACGGCACCGACGTCGGCGGCGGCGCCTCCATCATGGGCACCCTCTCCGGCGGCGGCAAGGAAAAGGTATCCCTGGGCCAGCGCGTCCTGCTGGGCGCCAACTCCGGCGTCGGCATCAGCATCGGGGACGACTCCGTGGTGGAGGCCGGGCTGTACGTCACGGCAGGCACCCGCGTCCGCGTTGCCGGCCCCAAGGATGCCGACGGCGAGGACACGAGCAAGATCGTCAAGGCCATTGAGCTGTCCGGAGTGCCGAACTTGCTGTTCCGCCGCAACTCCACCACCGGTGAAGTTGAAGTGCTGCCCCGCCAGGGCCAGACCGTGGAACTGAACGACGCCCTGCACGCCAACTGAGTGCAGGCCGACTGACCGCTCGACAACTGACCATGCGGACATAGCCGGCACGCCACAGCCACGGGCGTGCCGGCAGATTGCTGGAGTAACCACGTGACACGCAGACGCAGGCTGCGCAGGACTCTCATCACCGGCCTCTTCTCCCTCGCTCTGGTGGCTGGCGGCATCTACACCGCGGTCTCGTTGGTGCAGCGCTCCGAGCAGCTGATCACCGAGGAGTGCACCGCCGCCGTCGGCTCGCAGCGGGCCGATCTCGCCACCGACCAGGCAGCGAACGCGGCGCTCATCACGGCTGTCTCGGTGCGCCGCGGGCTGCCGCCGCGGGCAGCCAGCATTGCCTTGGCCACCGCCATGCAGGAATCCAAGCTTCGGAACATCGGCCACGGCGACCTCGCCGGTCCGGATTCCAGGGGCCTCTTCCAGCAGCGCCCGTCCCAGGGCTGGGGCACCCAGGAACAGGTCATGGACCCGGTCTATGCCACGAACGCCTTCTACGATGCCCTCGTGAAGGTGCCCGGCTATGCCACCCTCGAAATCACCGACGCCGCCCAGCGGGTCCAGCGCTCCGCCTACCCGGCTGCGTACGCCGATCACGAGGCGATGGGACGGTCTTTCGCCTCCGCCCTGACGGGCGAGTCCCCGGCTGCCCTGAACTGCACGCTCCGCTCACCGGACGCCGCCGGCGACCCCGCCGCCCTGCTCACTCAGCTGGAAGCCTCCTACGGCAGCATCCCCACAATAGCCACGGGCCAGACGCTCGAGGTGGACGTCAGCGACAGCTATGCCTGGTCCGTGGCCCACTGGGCGGTGGCAAACGCCAAGGAGCTTTCCGTGGAACGCGTGGACGTGGACGGAAAGCGGTGGGACAGGAAGGCCCGCAACGGGTGGCAGGATGCGCCGGACGCCGGCGGCCGGGTGGCCATCACGCTTGCTGGCTAGACGAGGATCTCCACAACCGGCTGCACGTAGCTGCGGAACACTTCGGGCTGGGACAGCAGCTCGTGGCTCATGATGATCTTGTCCGGCTCCAGGTACCACGCCCGTTGCTCATCGAGCGGCAGTTCAATGATGGTCAGCGCAAAGTCCCGGGAATCCCGGCCTACCTCCAGGAGCCGGTCCTCCACGATGTCCTCGAGCAGGTGCGCGGAGCCCCCGGCCACGCGTTCGGCCTCCAGTTCGGCGTACTCCGCGCGCCGTTCCCTGGCCCAGGTCAGGGCTGCCCCGAAGTGCGCCTGCAGGACCTTGCGCAGCGCCGGCGAGTTGGCAAAGGACCGGAATCCCGGGGGTGACAGCTCAGGGGACATCTGCGGGTGGGCCTTGAGAAGCTGCTGCCACCAGGCTTCCCACTCCGTCTTCAAGGCGCTGATGCCGCCCACCTCGGCGGTGAGGTGGGCATGGTCCACGTGGCGGACCTTTGGTGCGGCATGCGAAAGCGCCGGAAAGCCTGCGCCGTCGAGCCCGGCAACGTCACGTATATAGATGGCAATGAGCATGGGCCCCGACGTGTCCATCGTGATTCGCCAGCCTGGACCGCCTGTGTGCTGCATGCGCATGCCTCCTTGGCATCTTGTCTTCCACCCCGTTGTGCCGGCAACCCGCTCTCCGGCTTTCAGTCTATTCCCCCAGCCCGGGGAGGTTAATGGCTGGCACCGACCCGCCTGCGAAGCCCGTCAACGTGGCATTCGAGCACGTCACGGCACATTTCCGGGGACATCCAGTCCGGTTGCAGCAGGGCATGCATGGCCAGCCCGTCCACGGTCGCCAGCAGGTGTTCGGCCGCAGTGACCAGGTGGGGCCCGCCGTCGGACCCGTCAGCATTGTCCTCATGCAGCAGTCCGGTGATGACCTGGCCGACGACGACGGCCACGGCCCGGTGGCTCCTGTCCGCTTCGGCGGCCAGGAAGGGCCGGATCCGTGCCGCGTTCCTGAACGCCAGCCAGGCGCAGGCGTCCAGGGCCCGTTCTTCGTCCAGGGGCAGGAATTCGCCCAGGAGTGTTAATACCGCCTGGCTCTTGTCCGGGCCATCGGTTGCAGGGCCCAGCCCGGGAAGGGCTGCATGAAGGCGTGTCAGGATGCGGTCCGACACCGCCGCAAACGAGTAGGTCAGCAGGTCGTCGCTGCTGTCGAAGTAGTGCCGCACGGAGCCCACCGCGAGGCCGGCCTCCTCCGCCACCTCCCGCAGGGACGCACGTTCCAGGCCGTCCGTGGCGATGATCCTGCACACGGCGCCAACGATCTCCTGCCGCCGCTGCGCGGCGTCCACGATTTTCGGCACACTTGTTTTTAGCACGGGTGTGCGCCGAAACCGCGGCGGCACGTCGGGTGTGGGCTTAAACGCCGACGGCGGCCGCCCACCGGAATGG
>NZ_JBHTSL010000114.1:0-4693 GCF_042795115.1 Arthrobacter sp. NPDC056493
ACATCTCCACCGGTCACCGGCCCTCGGACAGGTCTATACGCGCCTGGATCATTACCGATAATCCCGCTGGAGGTTACCTCCACCTATTGGCCCCAAACACCGCCAGAGAGGCCAATACGTGGACAAAAACTCGAAGGTGTTGCCTGGCCGTGCTTGGCGGGTCAGCCGTGCTCGATGCTGTTCGGGTGCCAGGCGCCGGTCACGAGGTAGGTGACCTTCTGCGCCACGGACACGCCGTGGTCCGCGAACCGCTCGAAGTAGCGGCTGGCCAGCGCCACGTCCACGGTGGTGGCCGGGGATTCCTGCCAGTCGGGGCGCGCGATCGCCTTGAAGACGCTGAGGTGGAGGTCGTTCACCGCGGAGTTGGCCTTGAGGATGTCGCGGGCAACCTCGAGGTTGCGGGTCTCCAGCAGTTCGGTGAGCTTGTTGGCGATCTCGATGTCCTGCTCTGCGAAGCTCTTGAACGTCCCGGTCAGCGATTCCGGAATCACCATGGAGGGGAACCGCAGCCGGGCGAGCTGGGCAATGTGGCGGGCAAGGTCACCCATGCGCTCCAGGGATGCGCTCATCCGCAGCGACCCGACGATCATGCGAAGGTCGCTGGCTACAGGGCCCTGCAGCGCGAGGATGTCGATGGCGCGCTCGTCGAGGCTGTTCTGCAGGAAATCGATCCTGGCGTCCGCGGCGATGACGTCCTGGGCCAGGTCGACGTCGGCACTCTCGAACGAGGTGGTTGCCTTGCCGATCGCTTCGCTGACCAGCTTTGAAATCTCGATGAGGTCCTCGCCCACGTGGGCCAGCTCCTCCTGAAAAACCTTGCGCACGTAGGCGTCCTTTCCTTGGAAACTCCGCCCCGCCGCGGCGGTCAGAATTTCGTGTCACCGTTCCGGCAGTCCAACCGCACACTCTTCCAGTGTTCGGTGAACTGTTGCACATCTCAAGATGAACGTTAGCTGAATCCGCACTGCGTGGGCCGTTTATCGGATATTGGGGCTTCTCGGAAGCATAAGCTGGAGGCGTGGATCCAATGCTCTTAGGTGTCATCGCCGGCCTGCTGGGCCTGTCGTTCGGCGTCTTTGGCGTGCTCGCGTTCCGGGTCAGCGAGAAGCAGCGCGAGCTCGTGGAGATCGAGTACGACGAACCGGCGCTGCCCCAGGGCTCAGCGGAAGTCCTCGCCGTCGTCGGCCAGGCGTTTGTGGTGGTGGACGCGATCGACGGCGTCGTCCGGGCAAGCCCCGCTGCCTACGCCTACGGCCTGGTGCGCGGACACACGGTGGTGCACCGCGAGCTGCTGGCCATGACGGCGAATGTCCGGCGCGACGGCGTCATCCTGGAGAGGCAGCTCGAACTGCCCCGGGGACCGCTTGGCCAGGGAACCATCATCGTGCAGGTCCGGGCAGCCATGCTGGGTGAGGAATATATCGTCCTGCTGGCCGATGACCGCACCGAGATCACCAGGACCGAGGAGATCCGCAACGACTTCGTGGCCAACGTGTCCCACGAACTGAAGACCCCGGTGGGCGCCATCTCGCTGCTGGCCGAAGCGCTGGAATCGTCGGCGGACGACGAGGATGCCGTCCGCCGCTTCGCCAAACGCATGCACAAAGAATCGGCCCGCCTCGCCGCGCTGGTGCAGGACATCATTGAGCTGTCCCGGCTGCAGGGCGCAAACGTGGCGCAGCAGGGGCACCCTGTGGACATCAACGACGTCATTTCCGAAGCCGTGGACCGGTCCCAGCTGCCTGCCGAGAGCAAGAACATCCAGATCGTCATTGGCGGCCGCGCGGAGGCCAAGGTCTATGGCGACCAGGACCTGCTGGTCACGGCGCTGCGCAACCTGATCGACAACGCCGTCCGGTACTCGCCGGAAAACACCCGCGTGGGCATCGGTGTGCGGTCCAAAGAGGGCCTGGTTTCCGTCTCCGTGACGGACCAGGGCGAAGGACTGTCACCCGAGGATCAGGAGCGGGTGTTCGAGCGCTTCTACCGGGTGGATGCGGCCCGCTCCCGCCACACTGGCGGAACGGGTCTGGGCCTGAGCATCGTCAAACATGTTGTGTCCAACCACGGGGGCGAAGTCACGCTCTGGTCCCAGCCCGGCCAGGGGTCCACGTTTACCCTCAGGCTGCCGGAGATGGAAGGGCAGGAAGGCGAGTCCGCGCCGGAACCGCGGGCGGCCCGGGCGCGGGCGGAGGGCACCGGAGCCCGGTCCGAAGGCACCGGCGCCGGGGATGACCGCGTAAGTGACGACCGCGCAGCTGACTCCCGCACCGGCCGGGAAGCCACAGCGCTGGCACCCGCTTCACCGCAGGGCCAGCCCGAGCAGCCGCAGGCCAACGAACCACACGACGCCGCCGGCGTCCACGAACGAGGAGCTAACGCTTGAGCAGGATTCTTATTGTCGAGGACGAGGAGTCGTTCAGCGATCCCCTGTCCTATCTTCTGGGCAAGGAAGGGTTCGAAGTGGAGGTCGTGGACAACGGCCTCGACGCCATCACGGAATTCGACCGCAACGGGGCGGACCTCGTGCTGCTCGACCTGCAGTTGCCGGGACAGTCCGGCACGGAGGTCTGCAGGCAGCTGCGGCAGCGCTCCACCGTCCCGGTCATCATGCTGACCGCCAAGGACACCGAGATCGACAAGGTGGTGGGCCTGGAGCTGGGTGCGGACGACTATGTCACCAAGCCCTACTCCTCCCGCGAGCTGGTGGCCCGCGTCCGCGCGGTGCTGCGCCGCCAGGGCGAACCGGAGGAACTCATCTCATCCACCGTCCATGCCGGACCCGTACGGATGGACATCGAGCGGCATGTGGTGAGTGTCGACGGCGAGCAGGTGTCGCTGCCGCTGAAGGAGTTTGAGCTGCTGGAGATGCTGTTGCGGAACTCCGGCCGCGTGCTGACCCGTGGCCAGCTGATTGACCGGGTCTGGGGCTCCGACTACGTGGGCGACACGAAAACGCTCGACGTCCACGTGAAGCGGCTGCGCAGCAAGATCGAGCCAGACCCGTCCCTGCCGCGGTACCTGGTCACCGTGCGCGGACTGGGCTACAAGTTCGAGCCGTAGAGGCTGGCCGCCGCCCGGGGGAGTGGCCCGGGGGAGCGGCACCTCTGGCGCGGGGCAACACGAAGCACCGGCAACACGAAGAAGGAGGGGTTCCCGGCCGGGAACCCCTCCTTCTTGTATGGCTGGCGTGCTGGCCGGCGCTGCTAGTGGCCTGCGGTGGGCGTGGCCGTGGCGGATTCGCTTGGCGTCGCGGTCTCACCCTGTGTTGCAGTCTGGCTCGGAGTGGCAGACTCGCTGGGCGTGCCGCCCGGCAGGTAGGCGGCGTATTCCTTCAGCGTGCCGTCCACCACAGGAATCTTCACGGTCTTGTTGACGTTGGTTCCGTCCTCGGTCACCTGGACGTCCACGACTGTTCCGGGTTTGCCGCCGGTGGTGCTCAGGGTGGCTGCGTCCGTGGACTGGTTCAGCAGGGTGTAGGAGTTCTGTTTGACCGGAACTTCGGTCTGTGCGCCTTCGGCTCCCTTGAACGTGACCTTGACGTCCTTCGAAGAGGAGTTGTAGACGGCGCCGATGACGCGGCCGGGCTGGTTCTCGCCGGCGGAAACGATCAGCATGTTGCGCAGCTGGACCGGCCCGACGTCGGCGCGGGTTCCGTCGGAGGCGGCGTACTGGTGAGAGGTCTGCTGGGCGTTGACGTAGCCGCAGCCCGTCAGGGCCAGCAGGCCGACGCTCAGGGCGGCTGCCGCCATTGCCATCTTGCCGCTCTGGCCCCGGTTCATCGCAGTGAAACGCACGTCACGCACTCCTCGAAAAGTCTTTGAAACAGTTTTCAGCCATAGCCTATCGGCAAAGAGGGGCAAACAAGGATTCGGACCCTCCACATGACTGACCCCTCCGACGCCCGTCTGCGGCCCCGCAGACCTCCGCAAGGGTCCGCAACTACCCGCGCGTAACGCTTGTGGGGCCGTTGGCGATGCACTATTGTTCGCATTCGTCAAGGGGTCTGAGCCGCTGATTTCGGCCATTTTCCGCGGATTTACGGGGTTCCTGGACCGTTTCCATGCCAGTCATATGCCTTAATCGTGATAAACTGGTCTGCGGGAAAGGGGAAAGTCCACATGGTTTTTGAGGTCGGCGAGACAGTAGTTTACCCTCACCACGGTGCAGCAAAAATTGAAGAGATCAAGATGCGCACTGTCAAGGGCGAAGAGAAGATGTATCTCAAGCTCAAGGTGGCTCAGGGTGATCTGACCATTGAAGTTCCAGCAGAAAACGTTGACCTTGTTGGGGTTCGCGACGTAGTGGGCAAAGACGGTTTGGAGCACGTGTTTGACGTGCTTCGTGCCGAGTTCACTGAGGAGCCCACCAACTGGTCGCGTCGTTACAAGGCAAATCTGGAGAAGCTTGCTTCCGGTGACGTCATCAAGGTTGCAGAGGTCGTCCGCGACCTGTGGCGCCGGGATCACGACCGCGGCCTTTCCGCAGGCGAGAAGCGCATGCTGGCCAAGGCCCGGCAGATTCTGATCTCAGAATTGGCTCTGGCTGAAAAGACAGACGAAGAGAAGGCTGCCAGCGTTCTCGACGAGGTCTTGGCTTCCTAACAAGAATTGAACCCCGGTGGCAAAGTGCCACCGGGGTTTCTTCTTGCCCAAAAACACTGATCCAGATAGCAGTTCAGGGCGTTCCCGGC
>NZ_JBHTSL010000115.1:0-4683 GCF_042795115.1 Arthrobacter sp. NPDC056493
TTCGGTGGTGCTGATCCGGAGCCGGGTGCGGAGGAACTCGGCGGTGTTCCTGGCCCCGTCGTCGGCCGGGGACCAGGCCACCGGGCTGGCGGGGGGGTGCCGGCGTGGCGGTGCCTGCGCCGTCTGCCGTGGTGCCGGGGGCCGTGGCGTTGGGGGTGTCGGTATCAGAGGAGACTGCGGCGGCCGTGGCGCTGGCGGGTTCAGCGGTGCTGGCCGCGGCGGGTTCGGGTTCGGGTTCGGGGTCGGTGCCCCAGCCTGTGGTCCAGCCGGCGGTGCGGCTGGCTGTTCCGGCGGCGGTGATCGCCTCGGCCCGGGTCCGGTCCACCGCAGCGGCGGCCTGCAGCTGGAGGTATTCGACCCGGCGGGAGAGTTCCTCGGTCAGTTCCGCGAAATCGGCCGCCTGGAGGAAGTTGGCAGCGGCCAGTTCCTCGGGCGCCGCAGCGGTGGCCGACTCAAGCAGCGCCAGGGACGCCTGCAGATCGGGAGTGGCACGCGCCGGCGACGCCGGCTCAGCGGATGCTTGGACGGCGGAACCGGAACCCGCCGCGAACCCGGCGGGAGCCCCGCCGTCGGACGCCGGGGCGTCAGAACGGAACCCGGCGGCAGCACCGCCGTCGGACGTGTCCTTTGCTGGGGTGCCAGCGCCGGGAACGCTGCGTAGCCCGCGGCCGCGCAGCAGGGCAGCAGCACTCAGGCCAGAGACGTCAGTCCCCGCTGAGCTGTTCGCTCCATGCTCCCCAATGGCTTCCATGGGTCTACTTTGTCAGCGGGGTGTGACATTTTTAGGGGTGAGGGGGTCACTTCGGGCCAAAAGGAAAAAGTTTTTGAAAAAAAGTTTTGCGCCCTGGCCGCTTCGGCCGCACCTCATCCGCGAGGGCTATGACTCAGGGGTGGCGCACTCCGACGCCGGCCAGAATGTCGCGGTAGCCCTCGCGGAAGGATGGGTACCTGTAAGAGAACCCTGTTCCCCGAAGCAGCGCGTTGCTGCACCGTTTGTTGCCGCCTCGTGCGTCGCCCATGGACCCTGTCGGCGGGACGTCCAACCCCAATTCAGCAGCCAGAAACCCTAGAACGTCGCCCAACTCGGCAGGATCGTTGTCCACGCCCAGATACACCGGCGCCGGCGCGTCAGGCGTGCTGAGCAAATGCACGATGGCAGCCGCGGCGTCGTCGCGGTGGATGCGGTTCGTGTAGCGCGGCTGGTCCGGAATGACGGCGGAGCCGGTTCGGACCTGGTTGATGAGCCTGGTGCGGCCGGGCCCGTAAATTCCGCCAAGCCTGAGCACTACGGGTGAGGTCCCGGTTCCATCGAGCCGCTTCAGCAGCAGCTCCTCGGCTTCGCGCATGATGCGGCCCGAGAATCCGGCGGGTTCCGGCGTCGTGGATTCATCGATCCACCAGCCTCCAGCGTCGCCGTACACGGCCGTGGACGAGACGAACAGGACGCGTTCGGGCGTCACATGGTCGCGTTCGAGGGCGTCGAGGACATGGGCAACACCCTCTACGTACGCGCTCCGGTATGCCTTTTCAGTAGGCGCATCCGCGGCCACTGCAATGACGACGGCGGTCGTGTCCGCCGGGACAGGCGGCAGTTCGGCGGTGCTTAGGTTCGCCGCGGCGCCCTCGATCTCAGGCGGCAGTTTGTCCGGTGAACGGCGCCAGCCCACAACGCGGTGCCCCGCTGCGGAGAACTGCAGGCCCGCCTCGGTTCCGAGGTCGCCGCAACCGGCGAGAAGGATAGTCATATCGGCCAGTCTGCCATCTCAGCGAGCCGACGCTGGAATGCCCCTATTCATCTGGACGGGACAGGCTGGACCAGCGAGGGCGAGGGGCGAGGCGCGACAGGCGGCTGCCTTTGAGCGTGCGGCCATGCATTGAGCAACAGGCCTAGGACAAAGATGGCCAATGCAAGGTAGAACAGTGCCGCGAGACAGCCCGTAGGCCTGCTGCGGGCTGTCCTTTTCCTGCGGGAATTGTGTGGCGCAGTCGTGGCGTGCTGCCGGGACCGCCGGCTCTCCAAAGCAACGGCCGGCCCGGAAGCAAGGTCAAGGTCGGCGGGTCCCGCATTCCAGTCTTTCGTGGTCAGCAGGGGCGGACTAGTCTCTCCGGACAGCAGGCCCAGCAGGTAGTCGTGAATCACCTGCACGGTGGCCGGGTCGAGCGCAGCCGGCATTGCTTCCAGGGAGCGGCCGAGTCTCGCAAGGCCTCTTATACTCACACCGCTGCCGGCGACGCTGTCCAGGTCTGGCTGGTCGACCATGCACAACCAAGCCTGAACGAGCCGGCGATGTTGAGGTTCCAGGAGCGCTGCTACCGCCGCCCCCTGTTCCGCCACGGCGGAGACGGCCCGGTCCCTGGAGGAACCGTTTTGGCGCAGAACGCCATTTCGAACTTCGACCTCGCCGGACCAGTTCTTTGCGTCGATCACAATGACGCCGCCGGGCCCAACCAATATGTGATCCAGATTCGCCTTCGGCCGGCCGGGCCAGTGGACATCATGCAGGGCGAGCCACCCCTGCGAAGCTAGCCCGTCCAGGACCTGTCCGACGAGTGCTTCCCCCGCCGCGCCTTTGGCCCAGGCTCTCTCCGTCTGCTCGGCCTGTTCTAACTGCTGCCTGAGCTTTGCTACGCGCTCACCTGCCAGCCGTGCCTGCTCGGCCGCTCCTTCGCCTGCCAATTCTGAATCCCCCAATTCGCACTGCTCCCGCGGTCCCGCGGGTCACATGGCAACTGTATGCGACGGATGCGAATCCTCTCGCCATGGCTGCCTGCCGGGCCCCGTGAGTAGCACCCTGAGCAGCCGGAGCATCGGCGAGGGACAGCAATCCGCCGGCTCAGAGCGCCGGGACGGGGAAGAAGACGCGGGGGTCCTGCAGGAGCGCCGGGTAGTCGAACTCCGACCGGTCGATGATGTCAGTGACCTGGAAGTTGCGGCCGAAGCGCCCGTCGTCGAGCGTGATGGGACGGCCCACGACCATTCCGACGGCGAACTTGTTGCCGCCGTCGAAGGGGACAGCCACCGGCGACTTGCCGGGAAGCGTTGAGAAGGCCGCCTCCTGGCGCTGCCGCTTCCGCGACGGCTTCTTCACGAGCGGCTTGGCCGGGGCCTTTTTGGCCACCTTGGCTGGGCGGCGCGAAGTTTCCTGCGCATAGACAAATTGGTACTCGTCGTCGCCGGAATCCCGGGTGCCGCCCGAACCGGCACCGGCGCCGGATGAAGCGCCAGAACCGGCGCCGCCTCCCGGGCCTGCAGCAGCGGAAGCCGCCCGGCCCACGGCGGGAAGCCCAACCTTGTCCAGCTGCTCGGGATCGCCGTGGCCGACGTGCTCGCGGAGGATCCAGAGAACCTCACCCTCTGGGTCCTCCGGCAGGAACTCGTGCCGGGGCTCCGGCCAGACGTACTCCAGGCCACGCTCGGTGCCGGGGAACACCCCTTCATAGAATTGCGGATCCTTGCGGATCAGGTTGGAGCGGTGGCTCAAATGGAATTCGGGGTCGCCGAGCCACGGCGGAAGCAGGATCTTGGCCGCGTAGTCGGGGTGCGCGGCCTGCGGGGCGAACTCGCGGATGTTGTCGCGGGTGGTGTCGTCAAAGCCGCGCTTGGTCCATTCGTCCACCATGGCCAGGCCGTACAGGGTGAGCGCAGGAACGTGCCCCATCCACATACGGATGGCGGGGTGTGACTGCCATCCGTATTCCGGGATGACCAGCGCGCGGAGTGTCTGCAGCGCTTCTACGCGCTGCTTGCCGAGCCGGGGGGCGTCCAGCGCGGCCGCGCTTTGCCGGAAATCGGGATAGGGAAGGAAGGTTTGCATCCCTTCAGTCTGCCGTCCCTGACGCCCTGTGCCAATTGAAGTGCCGGACGGCACAACCAGGGGCCAAAAATGGACACCCGGGTGTTCACATAGTGGACCCATGCATACGGATGGTTGATTAATCCACTAAGATATCCGAAACCTCAACAGCGTCTGGAAGCCAACTCATGACTCTTACCTCTCCCGCGCCCCTGTCCTCCGCCCCCGCGGAGGCGAATTCACATGCGTCACAGGAGCCTCAGCTGTTCGTTCCGAAGTACGGCCAAATGCTGGGCGCCGACGCGAACGGGATCCTCGTTCTCGACGAGTTTACTCTGGACCCGGCGGCTGCGCGCAAGGATCAGCACCGTTTCCGTACCGCGCTTGCTTCCGTTGCGCTGACCCTGCGCCGGCTCGTCGCCCTGCGCGTTTTCATCGCAGTGGTGGCCATCGCCAACCTGCCGCTCTTCCTGATGTCCACCGGCTGGTGGATCTACGCCGTCTCGCTGGCCCTGGTGATCGGCGTCCACGCCGCCGTGAACTGGCTGAACAAGCACGAGCCGCGCGTCAAGCAGCGCCACGAACTTGAGCTGCACCTGCACCGCGAACGCAGCGACAACTACCGCAAAGTGCGCGACGCCGTGAAGTTCGTCGTCGACAGCCCTGCCCGCGTCAACGAGCACCTCTACCTTGAGCTGCTGCACGCCAAGCGCGTTGCCCTGCACCTCGCATCCGGCACCGTTGCCCTCCTGGACACCAGCGACGACGCTGCCTGGAAGGTGCGCATCGTCCGGGAGCTTCCCGCTGCGGGCTAAGGCCGAAAACTGACGGTTCCAGCCGTCGCACTGTAGAGAGTTAAGAACGACGCCGGGCGTCCCCACTCAGGGGG
>NZ_JBHTSL010000116.1:0-3867 GCF_042795115.1 Arthrobacter sp. NPDC056493
CGTAACGTCCGGTCCGGCCAGCCGGGTTCAGCCGCGAAGGCTGGTGTGTTACTTACGCCTGGGCGTTGGAGATGAAGTCCACGGCGTCGCCGACGGTCTTGAGGTTCTTGACCTCTTCGTCGGGGATGCGGACGCCGAACTTCTCTTCGGCGTTGACGACGATGGTCATCATGGAGATGGAGTCGATGTCCAGGTCCTCGGTGAAGGACTTGTCCAGCTCGACAGCCTCGGGGGCCAGGCCGGTCTCTTCGTTGACGATTTCAGCCAGTCCGGCCAGGATCTCTTCGTTGCTAGCCATTGATGGCTCCTTTTCTTGTTATTGCCGGCAAAGGATGCCGGAAATGGGCAAACCGCGGTTGCGGCTTGGTTATCGGAATTGCTACGGAAGGACAACTACCTGGGCGCCGAAGACCAGTCCGGCGCCGAAGCCAATCTGCAGGGCCAGTCCGCCGCTGAGTGCGGGATTTTCCTGGAGCAGGCGGTGCGTGGCCAGGGGGATCGATGCGGCGGAGGTGTTGCCGGCATCGGCGATGTCCCGCGCCACAGTGACGGTCTCGGGCAGCTTGAGCTTCTTGACCATCTCATCGATGATCCGCATGTTGGCCTGGTGCGGAATGAAGGCCACCAGGTCCTCTGCCTCGACACCGGCGGCTTCCAGGGCCTGCTGGGCAACCTTGGCCATCTCCCAAACCGCCCAGCGGAACACCGTCTGGCCGTCCTGGCGGAGGGTCGGGTAGAGCTCCTGCGCCTCCTCGAGAAGCGCGAGATCGCCGGTGGAGTCGGACCGGCGTGCCGCCAGGCCGAGGTCGCGGACGTCCAGCATGGAGCGGGTCATGCCGATGGCATCCCACTTGCTGCCGTCCGATCCCCACACCGACGGCGCGATGCCGGGGGTGTCCGACGGTCCGATGACGACGGCGCCGGCGCCGTCACCCAGCAGGAACGAGATGGTGCGTTCGCGGTTGTCGATGACGTCGGAGAGCTTTTCCGCGCCGACGACGAGGACGTAGTTGGCTGCGCCCGAACGGACCAGCGCATCGCCCTGGGCTATGCCGTAGCAGTAGCCGGCGCAGGCAGCGGAGATGTCGAAGGCCGGTGCCGGCGTGGCGCCCAGCCGGTCGGCGAGGCTCGCGGCTGCCGACGGCGTGGCGTAGGGGTGGGTGACAGTGGAGACGATGACGGCGCCGAGCTGGGATGCCTCGATGCCGGCCTTCTCCATGGCCTCACGGGCGGCGCCTTCGGCCATGTCGATCACGCTGACGTCGGCGGGCGCGCGGTGGCGGGTGACGATGCCGGTACGCTGCCGGATCCACTCATCGGAGGAATCGATCCACTGGCACACGTCCTCATTGGTGACCAGGACGTTGGGGCGGTACGCGCCGATGCCGAGGATCCGGGTGTGCTCGTTGAGAGGGGTCTGCTTCAGTACCGGCGTGCTCATGCCTGTCCTTCCAGTTCTGCGAAGAGTGCAAGGGCCGCGGACAGGTCGTCCGGCGTTTTGACAGCAACAGTCTTGACGCCCGGCATGCCCCGCTTGGCGAGTCCGGCCAGGGTGCCCGCCGGAGCGAGTTCAATGACGCCGGTGACTCCGCGGTTCGCGAGGGTCTCCATGCAGAGGTCCCAGTGGACCGGCCGCGAGACCTGGGCGATCAGGCTGTCGACGGCGGCTGTGCCCGCTGTGACCTCCTGGCCGTCGAAGTTGGACAGCAGCGGCACGGCAGGTGCCTGCGGCTGTAGCTCCGGGCGGAGGGCCTCGAGGGCGCTCACAGCGGGAGCCATGTGTGAGGTGTGGAATGCCCCGGCGACCTTCAGCGGGATCACGCGCGCCTTGGCCGGCGGATTCTCGGCCAGGGCCTTGAGCTGTTCGAAGGTGCCGGCGGCGACGGTCTGGCCCGCACCGTTGACATTGGCGGGCGTTGCGCCGGCGGCCTCGATGGCGGCGAGGACCTCGGCGGGATCGCCGCCCACCACAGCGCTCATACCGGTGGGCGTGACCGCAGCGGCCGCGGCCATGCTGTTGGCCCGTTCGCGCACAAACGTCATGGCTTCCTTTTCGGTGAGCACACCCGCCAGCGCGGACGCTGTGATCTCGCCCACCGAGTGTCCGGCCAGGATGACCGGCAGCGTGCTGAGTTCGACGTCGAACAGCGACTTGGCGGCCACCAGTCCGGCCGCGACAATGAGCGGCTGCGCGACGGCGGTGTCCTTGATGGTTTCCTCGTCAGAGGTGGTCCCGTGCGCAGTGAGGTCGATACCTGCAATTTCGCTCAGGGAGGCCAGATGGCCTGCTACGGAAGGCAGTTCCAGCCAAGGGGCCAGGAAACCGGGGGTCTGTGAGCCCTGTCCAGGGCAGACGATTGCAAGCACGTATCCAGCTTTCCAAATTACCGGGTGATCCATTGGTGTTTCCATGCACCAACCTCACGGGGTCAGGTTGTAGGAAGTCTACAACGGTTCAGTTCGTGTTCCGCGCGGCAACACGCTCGACGGCGGGCTTGGGCGGGGTGGACAGCCGCCCCACCACGAGGGCTGCCTGCAGTACAAAAGCCTCCCGCGGAAGCAGCGGATCCCAGCCCGTCACGTCACAAACCCGCTTGAGCCGATACCGCACAGTGTTGGCATGGACAAAGAGTTCCCGCGCCGTCGCCTCGAGTGAGTGACCCAGCTCCAGATAGGTGCCGAGCGTTTCCACCAGCCCGTTGGATGCCGCGAGGAGCGGCCGGTAAATATTCTTCACGAGCGACCGCCGGGCGGCGTCGTCCCCGGAAATGACCCGTTCCGGGAGCAAGTCGTCGGCCGCCACCGGGCGGGGTGCGGCAGGCCAGGCCCGGGCGGCAGTGAGCCCGGCGAAGGCTGACTGCGCCGAGCCGCTGGCTTCCAGCAGGGAGCTGGCCTCCGCCCCGTAAACCACCGGACCCGGCGCGAACATCTCGCTGAGCTTCACATACGCGGTCTCCCTGTCGTGCACGCCGCCCAGGATCAGGATGAGGCGGTCGCCCTGGATTCCCACGAGCGCATCCTCCGCGTAACGGCCGGCCATGCGCCGCAGTTCGCTGACGTAGCTGGCGCTGGGTTCCGACGGCGAGTTCCCCACCATCACGGTGAAACGCTCCTGCGCCTTCCAGCCGAGCGCGGCGATCCTGGAGCGCAGCGCGTCGGTGTTTTCGCCGCGCAGGATGGCGTCCACAATCAGAGCTTCGAGCCGCGTGTCCCAGGATCCCCGGGATTCCGCTGCCCGGGCGTAGACATCGGCGGCGGCAAAGGCCACTTCCCGCGAGTACCGGAGGACTGCTTCGCGCAGGGAAGGCTGGTCGGCTTCGGGAGCGATGACCGGAACCTGGTCCTCCACCACTTCCACGACGATCCTGATGAGCTGGAGCGCCTTCTGCAGGCTGATGGACCGGGTCAGTTCCGTCGGGGCGGTGCCGAAAACGTCGGAAAGGATCCAGGACGGGGAACTGGGCCGCTCATACCAGGTGACGAACGCCGCGATGCCGTTCTGTGCCACGAGGCCCAGCGCGGATCGCTCGTCCGAACTGAGCCGGCTGTACCACGGCAGCGATTTTTCCAGCTGGCGCATGGTGGTGGTGGACAACTGACCGACGCTGGCCCTGAGTTTTTTCAGGGTCTCCGTCTTCTCCGGCGTCATGGTCCGGGAGGGCGGTTTGCGCTGTGCAGGGGCGGGGGACGGCTCGGGCATAATTCGAGCATACGGTGCCTGCGGGACAAGCTCCATTTTGTGCAAAGGCTACAACTTCGGTTGTGCTGCGTCACAACCCCTCCGGAACTTCCGGATGCAGGGCCGACGCACCCCAAACGGCGTACCACAAACGACGACGGCGGTCCCCACCGTGGGTGGGGACCTGG
>NZ_JBHTSL010000117.1:0-3784 GCF_042795115.1 Arthrobacter sp. NPDC056493
ACCTTCTCCTAGGAAGGTGACCGCCCGCCGTCGTTATCATGCGTGGCGGCGTTTACCTGCCAGCTTTCTGCAGCCCGGTGCGGGCCATGGCGTCGGCGTAGGCCACGTGCATCTCATCGAGGTACTGCTTCTGCCGCTCGGGGGTTCCGGCGAAGGAGCGGCCGCTCAGTGAACGGACCTTGTAGGTCTTCAGTCCGCGGCGCCACAGCAAGGGCACTTCGGTCTTGAGCAGCAGGCCGGCGAGGCGGTTGGCCTCGGTGCCGTGAGCCACGATGACTGAAGCGCGGGGGACCAGGGCCAGGACTTTCAGCAGTGGCTTGAGGCCGGCCTGGATCTGGTCCGGCGTGAACTTACCGTTCGGCTCGCCCGGCGTGTGCCACGGGTGCACGTTCCACGGCATGATGTACTCCGGCCGCAGGCCCAGCTTCCACTGGAGGCCAAGCATGCGGGTGGCGGCGTCGTCGTCGCCCGGCATGATGAAGCCGGTGGGCGACGCCGTGCCGATGTTCGAGAAGAGGCTGATGATGCGGCATTCGTCGACGTCGTGCGCGGGGTCGACGTACGGCACCTGGGTGCCCGGCTTGGCGCTCTGCAACGTATCGCAGAGCTCATTGACAGCGGCAACGTTGGGTTCGTAACGGCGCCTCAGAAGCTGTTCATGGAAGGATTCGGTAGCCAGGGCTGTCATATGGTGCTGTGTCTCCTGCAGGTGGGTCGCGCTGCCGCGCCGCAGGGCCGGCACGCCGCAGGCATGCCGAGTGCGGCGTGGTGTGAAATGAGGTGGACCGGTACCTGACCGATCCTCCCCAGTTTAGCAAGGCGTCCGAACCGTGAGGCGCCGCCCCTGTGCGCGTCCGTGGCGGAGCCGCGCAGGAGTGGGCCCGCAGGACAGTCAATGAGGGCTAAATCACTTCCAGAGCCGCTTGGTGGCGAGGCGTGCGCCCTCCCCGAGGGCCTCGAGCTTTGCGACCGCGATCTGTGGGTGGACACGGCCGCCGAGGCCGCAGTCGGTGGAGGCGATCACGCTCTCGCGCCCCACGAGCCTGGCGAAGCGCTCGATCCGATCCGCCACAAGTTCAGGATGCTCCACGACGTTGGTGGCGTGCGAGACGACACCCGGGATGATGACCTTGCCCTCGGGAAGCCTGGTGTCTTCCCAAACGCGCCATTCGTGCTCGTGCCGGACATTGGCTGCCTCGAACGAGTAGCCGCCGGCATTGATCTGCAGGACGGAGCCGATGATGTCGGCAAACGGGATGTCGGTGGTGTGGGGGCCGTGCCAGGATCCCCAGCAGACGTGCAGCCGGATCTGCTCCTGGGGCAGGTCGCGGAGGGCCCAGTTGGTGGCCTCGATCCGGAGCTGGATGAAGCTGAGGTAGTCCTCGAGGCTGGGCTCCGGGTTGATCTGGTCCCAGCTCTCAGCCAGCGACGGGTCGTCGAGCTGGACGGTCAGCCCGGCGTCGATGATTGCCTTGTATTCCTCCCGCATGGCGTCGGCGCAGGCGTAGACCAGTTCCTCTTCGGTCTTGTAGTACTCATTGGCTACCCGTGCGCAGGATCCGGGGGACAGCGACGCGACGAAACCCTCGGCGAGGCCGGCCGCCTGCAGGCCGGTCTTGAGGTTGGCGACGTCCGACGCCACGAGGTCCTGCCCGGTGTAGGTCAGCGGGCCGGCGATCTTGGGCTGTGCCACGCTCTTGCGGTGGGCGAGGATCCCGGAGGAGGGGTCGTTGTAGGCGTCATTGAACTTCTGCCGGTCCCGTCGGTCAGGGAACGAGGTCAGGACGATGTTGCCCGGTGTGGAACGGTGCACCTCGGCATCGGCCCAGCGGTCAACGTTGGTGGGTTCGAGGCCGCCCAGGCGGGCGAATGAGTAGTTCCACCAGGCGCCGTAGTCCACGCTGTTGGACATTGCGTGGCCGTATTCGCCGTCGTTGGGGATGTCGATGCCCAGGTCCTTTTGGCGCCGGACGATGTCCACCACCGAGGTCTCCAGCAGGTCCAGGAACTCCGGCGTGATGCCGTCCGCTTCCTTGGCTGCGTTGGCGGCGATGAGCTCCGGGGTGCGGGGCAGGGACCCGGCGTGGGTGACGCGGATGTGGTCGGTGTTCAGTGACAAGGCAGGGTCTCCTCGGCCGCTCGGGATGGTTCACTCTCACTTAAGTCCGCGGAGAGAGTGAGTGGCAAATCGCAGGCGCAATGTGTCGCCGGAATCTGCCGCACGGGTGATTCGGCAAAAGCCATACTTTTGCTGCCCATCCGCTAAACTTGGGTGGTAAGAGCCCCGGAACTCTTGCGTCCCTTCCCCGGTCAGCGCCGCGGGTTCGGGCGACGAATTCGGGGCATTCTCATGAACGGCGCCGACCTCCGGTTGAAGCACCTCGGTGATCCAGCCGGGCTAGGCCCGAACGAATGGGGGAGGATCCCATGCCAGCAATCGTGATCGTCGGAGCCCAGTGGGGCGACGAAGGAAAAGGTAAGGCCACCGACCTGCTTGGCGGCCGCGTCGACTACGTAGTGAAGCCGAACGGCGGCAACAACGCCGGGCACACCGTCGTCGTAGGCGGTGAGAAGTATGAGCTCAAGCTCCTTCCGGCCGGCATCCTCAGCCCCAACGCCGTCCCCATCATCGGCAACGGCTGTGTCGTCAACCTCGAAGCGCTGTTCCAGGAGATCGACGGCCTCGAGGCACGCGGCGCCGACACCTCGAAGCTGCGCGTCTCCGCCAACGCGCACCTCGTCGCCCCGTACCACCAGGTGCTGGACAAGGTCACCGAACGCTTCCTCGGCAGCCGCGCCATCGGCACCACCGGCCGCGGGATCGGGCCTACCTACATGGACAAGGTGGCCCGCCTGGGCATCCGCGTCCAGGACGTGTTCGACGAGTCCATCCTGCGCCAGAAGGTGGAAGGCTCGCTGCGCCAGAAGAACGATCTCCTGGTCAAGATCTACAACCGCCGCAGCATCGAGGTGGAGGAAGTGGTCAGCTACTTCCTCTCCTTCGCCGAGCGCCTGCGCCCCCTGGTCATCGACAGCACCCTCGTGCTGAACACGGCCCTGGATGAGGGCAAGGTGGTGCTCATGGAGGGCGGCCAGGCCACGTTCCTCGACGTCGACCACGGCACCTACCCGTTCGTCACGTCCTCCAACCCCACCGCGGGCGGCGCCTCGGTGGGTTCGGGCATCGGCCCCACCCGCATCTCGCGCTCCATCGGCATCATCAAGGCATACACCACCCGCGTCGGCGCAGGCCCGTTCCCCACCGAGCTCTTCGACGAGATGGGCATGTACCTGCAGAAGACCGGCGGCGAATTCGGCGTCAACACGGGACGTCCGCGCCGCTGCGGCTGGTACGACGCCGTCCTGGCCCGCCACGCCTCCCGCGTCAACGGCTTCACCGACTACTTTGTCACCAAGCTGGACGTCCTCACCGGCATCGAACAGATCCCGGTGTGCGTGGCGTACGACGTCGACGGCGTACGCCACGACGAAATGCCCATGACCCAGACCGAGTTCCACCACGCCAAGCCCATCTTCGAGTACTTCGAAGGCTGGACCGAGGACATCACCGGCGCCCGCACGCTGGCTGACCTGCCCGAGAACGCCCGGAACTACGTGCTGGCCCTCGAGAAGCTGTCCGGCACCCGCTTCTCCGCGATCGGCGTAGGCCCGGACCGCGACCAGACCATCGTGGTCAACGACCTGATCAACGACTGACGCCGGAAGCGTCCGGCAACAACAACTCAGGCAAGCAGTTCCCGACGGCGGCGGGTCACCTTACGGT
>NZ_JBHTSL010000118.1:0-3513 GCF_042795115.1 Arthrobacter sp. NPDC056493
GTTGTGGCCCCATTTCCCGGTGGAAAAGGGGCCACAACTGTACGTTCGCGCTGTAGTTACAGGAGTTGGATCAGGAGGCCTTCGCGCCTTCCCTGCTGCCCCAGTTCATGGCGGGCTGGGTTTCGACGTTGTTGAACGTGTAGAGGTGGATCCCCGCAAGCGCAGCTTCCATGGCGGCCAGTTCGGAAACCAGGGACTCGGATGAGTAGCTGCCGGCGTTCAGGAGCCTGCGCGCGAGCGGCCCCTTGCGGTTCAGGAACTTCAGCGAAGGGCCTACGCCGATCTTGGTGGCCAGCGAGATCAGCTTGGCCCGCGGGACGGCCCCGGCCACTCCTGCCCAGATCGGGAGATCGACACCTTCGCGGCGCAGCAGTTCGGCGTACCAGCCCACCCTGGACGCAGAAAAGCACATTTGCGTCACCACCTTCGAGGCCAGGTGCTGTTTCTCCAGCAACACATCGAGCATGTGCAGCTCGTTGTGCTTGGGATGGCCTTCCGGATATCCGGCCACACCGATGGCCATGGTTCCGCCGGTCAGGTCGGCAATGTCCTCCATGAGCCGGAAACTGTTGCTGTAGGGACCGGCAGCCTCCGAAGTGTCACCGCCGATCGCGAAAACCTCCGTGACCCCGGCAGCCCCGCAGTCGCGGAGCATGCCCGCCAGGTGGGCCCGGCTCCCGATGCTTCGTGCCGCAAGGTGGGGAATCACCTTGTAGCCAAGCCGGCCAAGTTGAACCGAGGTCCGCACGGTGGCCCCAACCCCGTGGTGCGGCAGGCAGGTCACCGTGAGCGTTGATCCGGCGGGAACGTGCGCCTGGACTTTGGCAATGATGCCGTCCGTGGGGATGATCTCCAGGCGCAAAGGCAAGTGGTTCGTCATGAGCAACTCCAGGTCTGGGTGGATGGGCTTGTCAGCGGAGGATGACCGTCCGGTTCCCTGACAGGATGATTCTTCCTTCGGCGTGCCAGCGCACAGCGTTCGTCAGGGCCCTGCACTCAGCATCCTTGCCTACGGACACCAGATCCGCGGGAGTGTAGGTGTGGTCGACCTCAATCACCTGCTGCGCAATGATCGGTCCTTCATCAAGCTCTGAGTTTACGTAGTGGGCCGTGGCGCCGACCGTCTTCACTCCACGCTCATGCGCCTGGTGGTATGGCTTGGCGCCCTTGAAGCTGGGCAGGAAGGAATGGTGGATGTTGATGGCCCTGCCGGCGAGCCGGGCGGTGGCGGAGTCGCTGAGAACCTGCATGTAGCGGGCCAGGACCACGAGTTCCACCGCGTACGCGTCCACCAGCTTTAGAAGCCCGGCCTCCGCTTCGGCTTTGGTCTCCGGCGTCACAGGGATGTGGTGGAACGGGACCCCATGCCAGGCCGCGAGCCCTTCCAGGTCGGGGTGATTGGACACGACAGCCGCTATCTCCACCGGCAGTTCGCCGCTGCGGGCGCGGACCAGCAGGTCGTTGAGGCAGTGATCGTACCTGGACACCATCACCAGGATCCGTTGCCTGCGGTCATGGCGCTCCAGGCGCCAGTCCATGTTCCACTCGCCGGCCAGCGGCGCGAAGCTATCCCGGAGCTGGTCGACGGCGGACCGGTCAACGGCGGCGGTGTCACCCGTGGAGGCCGTCGCGGCGAAGTGCACCCTCATGAAGAAGTGCCCCGCGGTCCGGTCGCCGAACTGCTTGAGGTCAACGATGTAGCACTCCTGCCTGAGCAGGAAATCCGCGACCGAACGGACGATTCCCAGGGAATCCGGGCAATGGAGGGTGAGTACAAATTCCGCGCCCGTACCGGGGGTCTGGGCCCCGCGGGCCCGACCCTCCGCCTGTGCAGCAAATGTCGGCTTTTCCTCGGTCCTGATCATCCCTTGACGCTTTCCTTTTCCTCGAGACGCCGGCCCGCCTGCTCGCGGGCGGCGGTCTCCTCAGCCTGGAGCTCATGCTGGAAGGCTGCGTAGCGGGCCAGGTGCGCAGGCCGGCGGCGCAGAACCAGCCAGGCCGCACCGAGCAGGACGAACCAGGCGGGGGTGATGAGCAGCGCCGCCAGGGTGTCCGGCTGCGTGGTGAGGGTCCACAGAACGAAGGCGAAGAACGCGAAGACCACCCACACCATGGGAATGCCGCCGGGCATCTTGAACCTGGAGGCAGTGTGCAGGTGGGGACGACGCCGGCGGAAGGCAATGTAGCTGGCGAGGATGATCGACCAGACGAAGACGAAGCAGACAGCGGAAACGGTGGTGACCATGTCGAACGCCTTGCCGACGTCCTGGCCGGCGTACATGAGCACCACTCCGGAGAGCAGCAGGACACAGGACAGGAACAGGGCGTTATTGGGGACCTTGCGGCGGGACAGGCTGCCGAAGGCGGCCGGCGCGTCGCCTTCCTGGGCCAGGCCGTAGACCATGCGCGAGGTGGAGTAGATTCCCGAGTTGGCCGAGGACATGGCCGAGGTCAGCACCACGAGGTTGACCACCGTGGCGGCGGCTCCGAGCCCGGCCAGCGAGAACATCGCAATGAACGGGCTGTGGCCGGCGGCGAACTGGGTCCAGGGCGTGACGGACATCAGGATGATGAGGGCACCCACGTAGAAGAGCAGGACGCGCACCGGGATGGAGTTGATGGCTTTGGGGAGATTCTTCTCCGGGTTCTTGGCCTCCGCAGCCGTGGTGCCCACCAGTTCGATGCCCACAAAAGCGAAGACGGCAATCTGGAAGCCGGCCACAAAACCCATGAATTCGTTGGGGAAGAAGCCGCCATGGCTCCACAGGTTGGTGAAGCTGGCCTGTCCGGCGTCGCTCTGGAAGCCGGTGAAGATCATGAACAGGCCCACGACGATCAGCGCGGCGATGGCGATGATTTTGATGAGCGCAAACCAGAATTCGGTCTCGCCGAACGCCTTGACGGTGGTCAGGTTCAGCAGCAGCAGGATGGCGACCGTGGCCAGGCCCGGGATCCAGAGCGGAAGTCCCGGCCAGAGCTCCCGGGAGTACCCGGCGATGGCGATGACGTCCGCGATTCCGGTGATCACCCAGCAGAACCAGTAGGTCCAGCCGGTGAAGAACCCCGCCCATGGGCCCAGCAGGTCGGCGGCGAAGTCGCTGAAGGACTTGTAGTTCAGGTTGCTCAGCAGCAGCTCGCCCATGGCCCGCATGACGAAAAAGAGCATGAAGCCGATGATCATGTACACGAAGATCACGGAGGGCCCGGCCGCGGAAATGGTCTTGCCGGAGCCCATGAACAGGCCGGTGCCAATGGCACCGCCGATGGCGATTAGCTGGATGTGCCGGTTGCTCAGCTGCCGCTCCAGGCGGGGAGCCTCACCGGCCGGGGAGGCAGGAGGATGAATCGTCATAAGGAACTCCATCGTTCAAGTGGCCTTGAATGGCCACACTGATTCGGTTCCTCCCCGCTCTGTATGGGACCTGAGAGATTCCGCGGACTTGGTTCTCCGCTTGCACCGTCGGTGAGCCCGGTTACCCGAACTGCTTTCCAGAGTTGCCTAGCCGTGGCGGT
>NZ_JBHTSL010000119.1:0-3505 GCF_042795115.1 Arthrobacter sp. NPDC056493
CAGGCCCTCGCCGCCCTGACCCGCGAACGCACCTCCATCACCATCACCCACGACGCCCACTCCGCCCGCTCCTGCGACCGCATCATCTGGCTCGAACACGGCCACATCACCGAAGCCGGGCGCCGGGAGGACCTGCTCCGCGACCCCGGCTCACGGTTCGCGCGGTGGATGGAGGAGCAGGGACTTGGGGTGCCCCCCGGCCGCGCCGCCCTAGGGCGGCCCGGCGTTCCGGCCGCTGCCGGTACCCTTGGTTCTCTTGGTGTGGCTGGCGCTGTTGGTGCTTCGGAAGACGTCAAGGTGGAGGTGCCATGATCACCCTGGTACCCGGAGCAGCGCAGGCCGAACGTTCCCTAGCCCGCCGCGACGCCGCACTTCCGGGCCTCCCCTGGCTGCTGGACAACGGCCGCCTCTCCGAGCTGCTCGGCGAAACCGTCCGCGTGACCCGCGTCCGCTACAAGCCGGGCACCTCCCTGCTGGTGGCATTCCGCCGCCTGCGCAACGGCAGCTTCGACTACGGCTGGGCCATGACCCGCACCCCCGCCAGCAGCGGCAAACTCCTCGAACGCGAACACACCGCCCGCAGCCGCGGCGGCGACATGCGCATCCTGCGGCCTGCCCCCAGGCATCCGGACACCCTGGTGGCAGTGGGCGGCGTGGAGGACGACTGGGCCCTGCACAAGAGCCTCACCTGGCTGAAGAAGAACAGCATCCACCGGTTAGGCCTCCACCACCGGCCGGGCGCCGCCCTGCTGGCCGGCAGCAGCGTGCTGCGCTACAAGCCGGAACGGCGACTGGTCCTGCTCGCCCACCAGGCGGGCACCGCCGTCGTAATCAAAACGGCGGCCAAGCCGGCCGGACCCGGACAGGAAACCCAGTTCCTGACCCGGCTCCGCCATCATGGCGTTCCCCTCCTGCCCCAGATTGCCGACGCCGAATGTCTCGCCAACGGGATCAGCGCCAGCGCCGCGTGGGGCACCGGCGACCTCACGGCGCGCGGCAACACCACCGAAACGCGCGCCGCCGCCTACACCGCCGGCGGGGCTCTCGCCGCGCTCCACTGCTTTCCCGTCGCCGCCGGGGTCGGCGGTCCGGCTGCCGATCCCGCCCCGGAAACCCCGGGTGAACACGTCGCGGCACAGCTGAAGGCGACGCGCACCATGGTTTCCGCGCTGCTGCCGGAACTGGAACCGCTGGCCCGGGACCTCGAAACGGGGCTCACTGCCTTGCTGCTTGACCGGCCCCGGACAGCAACCGTCCTGGTGCACGGGGACTTCTCCCCCGACCAGGTGCTGGTGGGAGATTCAGAGGTGCGTCTGATCGACTTCGATCGGGCACGGACCGGGACGGCAGAGGCCGACCTGGGATCGTTCGCCGCGGCCGAAGAGGCCGCGCTGCCTGCTTTCCGTGGTGTGGCCGGGGGCGGCGCGCCTTCCAGCGGCGCGCTTCCCGACGGCGGAGCTCCCGCCGGCGCGCCGGTCAGCGGCGCACCGGTAAGTGGCGCTCCTGCGGCAGGCGCTCCTGCGGGAAACGCTCCTGCGAGAGTCGCTCCGGCCAGCGGCGCTCCTGCCGGCGGAACTCAGACGGCATTGCTCGCCCAAGGCTACCTCGACGCCGGGGGTCGGTTTTCGCAGGCCGCCGTCGATGCCTGGGCAGCCTACCGGCTTTTCAACAGCAGCGTTGACCCCTTCCGCGACCGCTCCCCCGAGTGGGCCGCCGACATGTCCTGGCACCTGAGCCGGGCAAAGGAGCTGATCCCATGACCTGGCATCCGCCTGTCCCCCGCCGCGTGACCGACCCTGCAGGATCCGTCTGGTCCGTCCAGCGTGCCTGGCCCGGCGTCTCGGCAGGCTCCTACGACATGGAAGTCCGCTCCCCGGACCGGCCCGGAGTCCTGGCCGGGCACTTCAGCGGCGGCATGTTCGAGGCAATCACCGTGGACGACCCCCGTCTCCCAGCCCTCGCCGCCGAGTCAACCAGGGGTGAGATGGTGGTGCACCGCGCCCACAAACGGGCCGTCCTCCGTGGCCCTGAAGCCTACATCAAGGTTTTCCGGCCCGGCCGGGCACTGACCGCAGCCGCAAGCCACAACATCACCGCCGCTGCCCTGGCCGAAGGCGGCTTCAACGCGCCGCGCCTGGTCAGCACGAGCCCCGATGTCCTGGCCTTCAGCCGTCTTGCGGGCCGGTCCTTCTACGAACTGGGCCAGAGCCACACCGGAAGCACCGCTCAGACCGGAATTGCAGACCAGTGCGACGTTGCAGACCAGCGCGACGTTGCAGACCAGCGCGACGTTGCAGACCAGCGCGACGTTGCAGACCAGCGCGACGTTGCAGACCAGCCCGGAATCACTGACACTTCCTACGCCGCCATCTGGGCGCGCTGGTCACGAGCCTGGGCCGGGACCGTGGCTGCCGCTGGCAGTGCCTCATTCCAGGACAGCCTGCACCGGCTTCCGCTCCGCGATGCCGGGAAGGAGGCCGCGAGCCTGCAGCGCTGGGTGGATCACTGGCTCCGGCACAGCGAGGGAATCGCCGCTGCTGCTCCCGCCCGCGCCGTCCTCCTGGCCCGTGCGCGGGCTGTTACAGAGACCCTGCTCAGCACACCACCGGATCCCGAAGGCTGGGCCCACGGCGACCTCCACGACAAGCAGATGCTCGGGGGCCGGGAGTCATCCGGCAGGCCGGCCGCCACTTCCGCTGCCCTATGCGCAGCTCCGGGACTGCTGGATTTCGATGAGTCCTGCCGGGCCGAGGCTGCCCTGGACCTGGCCAACCTCGACGTGCACCTGGAACTCAGGTGGCGGCAAAACCTCCTCACCACCCGCCGGTATGCCATCGCCCATTCCGCGGTGGTCTCCGCGGCCGAACGCCTGCACGTGAGCCCGCACCGCTTCGCCGCCTACGCCGCCTCCACGCGGCTCCGGCTAGCCTGCCTCTACTCCTTCCGTCCGCCGTGGGGCGCCGATGCAGCCAGATACCTCGTCTCTGGAGATCCCACCGCCGGTTACCTCCCCGCCCCAGGCCCGGCCCTGCCCGAACGAACCCCGATAGGAGCCTGACATGAACAACCCGCCAACCCCGGCCACCGACGTCCCGTCCGCCCCTGCGGAGCCACCAGCGCAAGCACCGGCCGGACCACCGGCAGCCGGGCTGTCCCTGTCCGTCATCGGAACGGGGTACCTCGGCGCCACGCACGCGATCTGCATGGCGCTGCTGGGCCACCGCGTGGTGGGGATCGACGTCGACGAGAACAAGATCCGATCGCTGGCCAGCGGAACCCTGCCGTTCTACGAGCCCGGGCTCGGCCAACTGCTCCGCCGGATGCTGGACAGCGGCCGGCTGAGCTTCACCACCGACTTCTCAGCCGCGGCCGGCGCCGACATCCACTTCCTCTGCGTCGGCACCCCGCAAATGCCCGACTCCCCCGCCGCCGACCTCCGCTTCCTCGACGCAGCCCTCGCCCGGCTCGCCCCGCACCTGGACACAGCCTGCCTCGTCGCCGGCAA
>NZ_JBHTSL010000120.1:0-2873 GCF_042795115.1 Arthrobacter sp. NPDC056493
CAGGCCCTCGCCGCCCTGACCCGCGAACGCACCTCCATCACCATCACCCACGACGCCCACTCCGCCCGCTCCTGCGACCGCATCATCTGGCTCGAGCACGGCCGCATCATCGAAGCCGGGCGCCCGGAGGACCTGCTCCGCGACCCCGGCTCACGGTTCGCCGAATGGCTGAAGGACGAGGACCTTGGTGTGGATGACCAGCGTGGCGAAGTCAGGCAGGTGGTGCCGTGAACGCCTCACCTTCCGGGTTCAGCAATCCGGACCGTTCGCTGGCCAGCCGCGACGCCGCGCTGCCCGGCCTGGCCTGGCTGCTGGACAACACACGGCTCTCCGAACTGCTCGGCGAGACGGTCCGCGTCACCCGCGTCCGCTACAAACCGGGCACCTCGCTCCTCGTTGCCTACCGTCGCTTGCGCAACGGAAGCTTTGATTACGGCTGGGCCTATACCCTGGCCACCCCTTCCGCCAAGCTGCTCCGGCGCGAAAGCACCTCACGGTCACGCGGCGGGAACATGCGCGTCCTCCGGCCGGACCCCGCACACCCGGACATTTTGGTGGGGGTAGGCGGTGTGGAGGATGACTGGGCCCTGTGCAGGAACCTCGCATGGCTGCGCGAGACCGGCGCCGAACGGCTGGGACTTCACTCCAGAGCGGCAGCCGGCCTGCCCGGGGGCAGCAGCGTGCTGCGCTACAAGCCCGAGCGGCGCCTGGTCCTCTTCGCGCACAAGGCGAGCACCGCCGTCGTGATCAAGACCGTCGCCAAGCCCGCCGGCACCGGACAGCAAACCGCCTTCCTGAACCGGCTGGAGCGCCATGGGGTGCAGCTCCTCCCGCAACTGGGGGACGCGGAATGCCTGGAGCACGGCATCAGCGCCTGCGTCGCCTGGGGTGGCGGTGACCTTGCAGGGCTCGACGACGATTCCGCCGCCTTCGCTGCCGGCGAGGCTTTGGCACGGCTGCACTGCGTCCCGGTAGACGGTTCAGCGGCGGAACCCAGTGCTAACGCAGCGGCGCAACTGAGGGCGACCCGCACTATGGTCTCCGTCCTGCTGCCCGCCTTGGAGGAGCCTGCCCGGCGCATCGAGGCCGGACTCGGGCCGCTCCTGCCGGATGGTGCAGGGTCCGGCCACGTGCTGGTGCACGGCGACTTCTCGCCCGACCAGGTGCTGGTGGGGGGCTCGGAGGTGCGTCTCATCGACTTCGACCGGGCACACGCCGGAACGGCCGAGGCTGACCTGGGATCATTCGCCGCGGCGGAGGAGGCGACGCTGCGGGCTTCCGGCGGTTCACCTGCCGGCGGCCCCAAAACGGCACGGCTCACCGAAGGCTACCGCCGGGCCGGCGGACGGTTCACGCGGTCCGGGATGGATGCCTGGACGGCCTTCCGGCTCTTCAACAGCAGCGTTGACCCCTTCCGCGACCGCTCGCCGGACTGGGCCGAGGAGATGTCCTGGCATCTGAACCGGGCAACGGAGCTGATCCCATGACCTGGCATCCGCCTGTCCCCCGCCGCGTGACCGACCCTGCAGGATCCGTCTGGTCCGTCCAGCGTGCCTGGCCCGGCGTCTCGGCAGGCCGGTACGTCCTGGAGGTGCAGTCGCACAACCATCCCGGAGTGCTGGGCGGGTTCTTCCGCGAAGGCCGGTTCGTCCCGGTAGGCGCGGAAGACTCCAAGCTGCCCGCACTGGCCCTCGAATCGCCGAAGGGCGAAACAGTGGTCCACCGCGCCCACAAGCGGGCAGTCCTGCGTGCCGGCGACACGTACATCAAAGTGTTCCGGCCGGAACAGGCGCCGGCGGCGGCCGCAAACCACGCGTTGGCCACCGTGCCCCTGGCCGGCGGCCGCTTCAGGACACCGGTGATGACCGCACCCCGGCCAGATGTCCTGGTCTTCAGCCGCGTGGCCGGGCGGCCCTACTATGAGCTCGGCCAGGACCAGTCCGCCGTCCCGGACGACTACTTTGCCGGCATGTGGGCTCACTGGTCGCAGGCCTGGACGGAAACTGTTGCCCGCGCCAGCGGCCCCGCTTTCCGCGCCAGCCTGGAGCAGCTTCCGGTGCACGATGCCGAGGAGGAACTGGTCAAGGTGCGGCGGTGGATCGATCACTGGCTCCTGCACAGCGAAGGGATCCCCGCGGCCGGGCAGGGACGCGCTGCGCTCCTTGCACAGGCCGACGCCGTCACGGCCGGTCTTCTGGCCGGGCCCTTCGATTCCCTGGGCTGGGCGCACGGAGACCTGCACGACAAGCAAATACTGGGCACCGACATAATGGGCACTGACTCACCGGGCCCCGACATACGGGGCACCGACAACGCCGGAGCGCCGGGACTGCTGGATTTCGATGAGGCCTGCAGGGCCGAGGCCGCCCTGGACCTGGCCAACCTCGACGTGCACCTGGAACTGCGCCGGCGGCAGAACCTCCTCAGCGGGCGGCGGTTTACCATCGCCCACGCGAGCATCGTGTCTGCGGCGAGCCGCCTGCACGTCAGCCCGGAACGGTTCGAGGCGTATGCCGCCTCCGCCCGGCTCCGGCTGGCCTGCATGTACTCGTTCCGGCCGCCGTGGGGATCCTGGGCGGTGAGGTACCTGTCGTCACAGGACCTGGTCCCGCCTGCCCTGCGCCGGTCACCCGAATCCCGCGCGTCCGTCCCGCACCTGAGCACCGAACCGAGCATGACATGAGTAATTCCCCATGGGGAGATTACGCCGCCCCGCCCGTTCCGCCGTCGTCCGTTCCTTCCGCACCTGCCGGCCTTTCCCTGTCGGTCATCGGCACAGGGTACCTCGGCGCCACGCACGCGATCTGCATGGCGCTGCTGGGCCACCGCGTGGTGGGGATCGACGTCGACGAGAACAAGATCCGATCGCTGGC
>NZ_JBHTSL010000121.1:0-2287 GCF_042795115.1 Arthrobacter sp. NPDC056493
CGGATCCAGGGGGTGCGCTACCCCAACAACAGTCGCGGCTTCAGTATCGATAGTCATGCTTTTACTCCTTAACTAGGTCCTTCAACAGGAAGAGGATGCCTACGGCCCGGGAAGCCTGGTGGTGTTGCCGTTTCGAGCCCGCAGGCAGAAAAGGTCCCTGGATTCTCAGAACTGTTCGTCCTCGTCAGAACTGTTCATCTCCGGTGCACGTGATCGGTGTGATGCCGGTCACCGCGTTCCTTCCACAAGCAAAACTACGGCAGGGAATTCGTTTGGGAAAGTAATTCATAAACATTTACTTGAGAAATTCGGGGCCATAAATTCCCACCCCAGTTAACATGTTGGAAACATTCGGAAACACGGCCGGGACCGCGGCCAGCAGCAACATAAATGAGACCTGACAAGGCCGCCAGCAAACCAGCTGGCGGCCTTGTGGTCAGGTTAAATGGGTCGGTCCCCGGCACTGCCTGTGGGCAGCGCCGGGGACCGGCTGTCAGAGCTATTCCTTCTCCAGCTCCAGTTTCTTCTCCCGCTCCAGGTCATCGAGCTCCTGGTCCAGGTCACCGGCGGCATGCTGCCGCTCCATGTCCCGAACGGCCTCGAGGTCGATCGGGCGCAGCGGCGCCGGGTCTTCCTCGTCCAGGACGGGGCCGTGGCCGTCGTCGGCGAGGACGACGTGGCCGATGGTTTCGTACTTGAACGGATCGGTTTTCCGGAAGTAGAGTGCCAGGCCTGCGCCGGTGACGAAGAGCGCGCCGGCGATGTAGGGGATGAGCTTGAACAGCAGGGACGACGATGCAGGTCCCGCCGCCGTGTCCAGGTTCAGGAACATCATAATGACCACGCCGAGCATTCCGGCCCCGCCGATGATGGGAGCAACCTTGGTGCGCCAGAAGTTTTCTTCCGGGTGGTGCTTGCGGAAGTAGTTGAACACTGCGGCCATAGTTACGGTCTGCACAATCACCAGCATGAATGTCCCAAGGATCGCCAGAAGGGCGAAAACATCCAGGTATGGGTCCTTGTTGAAGAACCAGAACCCGAGGATCCACAGAATGGCGATACCTGTCTGGAGGAAAGACGCGATGTGGGGCGATCCGTGCTTCTTGTGGGTCCTGCCAAGTGCGCCGGGCAGGATTCCTTCCCTTCCGAGCGAGTACATGTAGCGTGATGCTGCGTTGTGGAAGGCCATGGCGCAGGCGAAGGATCCGGTCATCATCAACCATTCCATGACCAGGACCCAGCCGTGGCCGACGAAGACGTCAGTTGGGTGGAAGAACATGTTCAGGGGGTTGGCGCTTTGCGCCAGGGCGATGGCTCCCTGGGCGCCGTTGCCGGCGACGGACATCCAGGAGACGAACGTGTAGAAGACGCCGACGCCGGTGACCGCGATCATCGTGGCGATCGGGATGATCTTCTTCGGGTTCTTGGATTCCTCCCCGTACATCACCGTAGACTCGAAGCCGGTCCAGGACCAAAATGCGATGAACATGGCCAGCCCGGGCGCTGCGACCTGCAGCCCGTTGGGTGAGAACGCAATGGCCGGGTTCAATGTCTCTGGCATCAGCCCGTCGGGGCCTCCGCCCTTGAAGAGCACACCGAAAGCCATGATGGCAAGGATCGCGATCTCCGTGAACAACAGCAGCGTCAGGATTTTCGCTGCCATGCTGATCTCAAAAAAGGTCAGGAAACCAATGGTCAGCAGGCCGACCACGGCGAAGACCACCCAGTGGATGTCCAGGCCCAGCTGATCCTTGAAGGCCAGGTGACCGAAGTACGAGAAAATACCGATGATGCTGGCCTCAAAGACGATGTAGCCGAAGGTCACCATGAAACCGGTTCCGAGGCCGAGCACGCGCCCCAAACCGCGGGAGATGAAGCCGTAGAACGCGGCCGTAGAGGTCACGTAGCGGGCCATCGTGACATAGGCGATCGCAAAGACCGACAGGATCACCGTTGCCCAGATGTATGTTGCCGGGGTTCCGGTGCCGACGCCGAAGCCGACCGAAATCGGGACGTTACCGCTCATCACCGTGATGGGTGCGGACGTGGCGACCGCCATGAAAACCACATCCCACAGCCCCAGGGTGTTGGCCTTCAGCTTCCCCGACTTAGCCCCGGTCTTGGCGGTACTCGAGCTTGCTGTAGTTTGTTGCCGGCTCATCGTTCTCCTCCCATGCTGCAGTGTCCTGCGTTGGTGCCGCGGGTTTCGGTGGGGAGGTTGAGGGTGGGGTTTTGGTTGAAGAAGCCGTGGGGTTCGAGCATGAAGCCGATGTTCTGGCGGGGCATG
>NZ_JBHTSL010000122.1:0-1877 GCF_042795115.1 Arthrobacter sp. NPDC056493
TGGTGCCGCGGGTTTCGGTGGGGAGGTTGAGGGTGGGGTTTTGGTTGAAGAAGCCGTGGGGTTCGAGCATGAAGCCGATGTTCTGGCGGGGCATGACGGGCCAGTCTTCGAGGCGGACGACGTGGTGCATGCCGAAGGTGTACCAGACCACGAGGTCGGTATCGACGATGTTCCGGTCTTTTTGGGTCCAGATGTGCAGGCCGTCGTCGGCGCCGGTGGCCTGGTTGGGGTATTCGCCGGCGGCGAAGCGTTCGGTCCGGTCGTAGGCGGTGACCCAGAGGTTGTTCCGGGCGAACTGGGCGCGTTTGGAGACGTAGGACTCGTCGCCGGCGGCGAGCTGGATCCCGTCGGTGGGGATCAGCCGGTAGGCGACGGGTTCGTCCACGATGTTTTTGGATTCGTGGTTGGCGATTTTCCAGAACCGGTGTTTGGCGGAGTCGGTTTTGCGGATCGCGGCCTGTTCGGTTTCCAGGAGCCGGTCCACGGCCTTGAACGCGGTGTGGGTGGGGTTGTGCTCGGGGTATTCCATGTCGACTTCGTAGACGGAGTTGTTGGTGCCGTCGAGTTCGAAGTCCATCCGGACGTTGAACATGTGCTGGTGGATGGGTGCGTAGAGCCCGTCGTTGTTCAGGGACTGCCCGTACGGGCTCTTCTGGCCGGGTTGCTGGCCGGCGGTGGAGAGGATGCCGGTGGCCTTGACGAGGAACTCGATGGACCCGTCCAGGAACAGGTGCCAGTAGAAGGCGTACTCGTAGTTCGCGACCGTGGCGATGAAGGAGATCACGAGCTTGCGGTTACGGCGGGTCTCGGCGGTGCCCTCGCGGAAGTCGAAGTGCTTCCACAGGATCGAGTCGTCTTCCTCGTGCATGCAGATCGCGTTCTCGATCGTCCACGGGTTGCCGTGGGAATCCACGGAGTTGCCGTCGAAGTACTTGATCTCGCCCAGGCAGTCACAGCCCAGGGTCAGGGAGTTGGCCATGTTCCCGATGTTGTACTCACCGGAATCGAACGCGTTCTTCTTCGCCTGCACCGGGGCGGTGTCACCATAGGGGACGACCATTTCCGAGAGCGAGGCACGGTTGATCACCGGACGGTCCACGCCCTGGTCACGGAACTTCAGCTGGTGCAGGACCAGGCCCTCACGCGGGGTGAACCCGACCCGGAAGGACCAGTCAGCCCACCGGACATGGTTCCCGGTGACCTGGAACGAGGCGCCCTCGGGCTGGGTGATCTCGATCGGCTTCAGGTCCGTGCGGGCCGGGCCGACGTACTTGGGCAGGTAGTTCCCGCGCGCGGCCGGGACCGGGATCGCCTGGTCATCCTCGACCCTGACAACCTCACCGGAGGACAGGTCGTAAAAGACGATGAAGTTCTCGATCGGGTGCGCGTACGGGCTGTCGTCCGGCTCGTCCCGGACAAAGACCAGGGCACGCATCAGGCGCCGGCCCTCGGCGTCCTCACCGAAATACCCCACCGACCACGGCTCGAAACACACCAGATCCAGGTTCGTCAGGCCCCGCTTGGCAAGAGCCTCAATGACCTTCGGATCCTTCCGGCACCCTTCCTCACACTCGGCGAACTCATCCAGCATGAACGGCGGCTGAACATCCGCAGCCAACTGCTTCCACCCATCAACCGTGCCGGCCTCAAGATTCACGACCGCCTCGTACGAACGCGCCACGGCACGGTCAACCAGGACCGCGTCCGCCTCACGAACCACCCGCACACCATTGCGCAGATCCTCCTTCGACGGCTCACGCAACTCAACGCTGATAAAACGGAACGACTCCGCCGCAGCCGGCCCCTCCTTCAAAACAGCCACCGCACGCGAAATCTCCGCCCGCGACAACGGATCCAGGGGGTGCGCTACCCCAACA
>NZ_JBHTSL010000123.1:0-1803 GCF_042795115.1 Arthrobacter sp. NPDC056493
GGGTCGATCCACTGGTGGTTGACGTCCGCGCGTTTTTGTCCGAACCGGGAGCGGACACCGTGGGCGGAGAACTCTGTGAGGACCCCGGTTTCGGTGACGGGGTTGTCGGGGCGGAGGGTGACCAAGGACTTCAGGTGGTGTTCCCCGGCGTCGACCCGGTCCGCGGCGATGAGCAGCAGCCAGTGCGCGGCCCGGCCCTCGCTGTACTTGTAGGCGTACTTCCTGATGGCGCCGGAGACCCCGGCAGGAGGAGTGGAAGTCCCGAAAACGGGGGTGAGGAAGGCGTGCTCGACGGACCGTTCCCGCGGCCATTTCTCCGGCTGGCGTTCGGGGAAGTCCCAACGCGCGCCGGTTTCTATGCCGGGTTGCTCGCGGGGGTAGGAGGGCCGGTCGGCCGGGTCGAGGTCCGCGCCCCAGCCCGGGATCTGGGTCCGCAGTTCTTCCGCGGACTTCGGCGGGATACGTTTACCGGAGATATATGGTGTGGCTGTCTGAGTCATGGTGCGGTCTCCCTTCAGGAATGGCCGGCAACAACGAGCGGCTTGATGATGTTGTCCAGCTTGGCCGAGAAGATGTGGTAGCCCTCGGCGATGTGTTCCAGCGGAATACGGTGCGTGACGATGTCGCTGGGTTTCAGGTAGCCGTTGCGGATGTGCTCGAAGAGGCGCGGCCACTGGCGTTTGACCGGGCATTGATTCATCCGCAGCGTCAGGCCCTTATTCATGGCGTCGCCGAACTTCACGGCGCTGAAGATCGGGCCGTAGGCGCCCACCACGGACACGGTGCCGCCCTTGCGGACGGAGTCGATGGCCCAGTTCAGGGCGATAGGGGAGCCGCCCTGCAGTTTGAACTTGCTGCTGGTGACGTGCTGGAGGAAATTGCCGTCCGCTTCGGCTCCGACGGCGTCAATGACGACGTCGGCGCCCAGGTAGTCGGTCTCCTTCTTCAGGTGCACCACGATGTCGTCGTACTCGGTAAAGTTGTGCGTTTCGGCGTGCGCGAAGGACCTTGCCTTTTCCAGCCTGTACTCCAGGTGGTCGATCACGATCACCCGCCCGGCGCCCATCAGCCAGGCGGACTTGGCGGCGAACAGTCCCACCGGTCCGGCGCCGAACACCACCACGGTGTCGCCTTCGGCGATGTCCCCGAGCTGGGCGCCGAAGTAGCCGGTGGGCAGTGCATCTGTGAGTAGCACCGCGTCCTCTTCGTCCAGCCAGTCGGGAATCTTCGAGGGTCCGACGTCGGCGAACGGGACGCGCACGAACTCGGCCTGGCCGCCGTCGTAACCCCCGCAGGTGTGCGAGTAACCGTAGATGCCGCCCACCGCCGTCGCGTTCGGATTGACGTTGTGGCAGTTGGAGTACAGGCCGCGGGAGCAGAAGTAGCAGGAACCGCAGTACACGTTGAACGGCACCATCACCCGGTCGCCCGCCGCCAGGTTCTGCACGGACGATCCCACCTCATGCACGGTGCCCACGAACTCGTGCCCAAACGTCATGCCGACCCGCGTGTCGGGCATCATGCCGTGGTAGAGGTGCAGGTCGGACCCGCAAATGGCGCCCTTGCTGACCCGCACGATCGCGTCGTTCGGGTGCTCGATGATCGGAATGTCTTTCTCTTCGACCCGGACTTTGTACGGGCCTCGGTACACCATGGCGCGCATCAGGACCACGTCCTGGAAATCGCTCGTTTCGACATGAAAATTTCTCCTCTCCGGGCTCGCTCAGACCCCGGCCGGGTGGAGGACGACTTTTGTCCATCCGTCTTCGCGGTTGTCGAAGTTCCTGTAGCCGTCGGGGGCCT
>NZ_JBHTSL010000124.1:0-1668 GCF_042795115.1 Arthrobacter sp. NPDC056493
GCCCTCTGTCCGTCCAAAAAAGGGACAAAGTTTCAGGCCTACAGGGATCAGTAAAGTGAAGCCAAGGGTGCCCTGAAAGCGATACCATCCGCAACTTGAGATTCTATGTGGCCTGAGAGCTCTATTACGCTTTCATGACAGACCGTATGCAGTCTGGAAAGGGGATCGAGATGATGTTCGCGGAGGTAAGGCAGTTTAAGTGGCTCGATATCGAGGATGACAACGCTGGCCCCTGATTTCCCGACTCTCCTAGCGATGTACGTGTCATCGCGCGGGCAGGCTGCTGTTCTTCGGTACGAGGTAGCCGTGACAACGATAGATGAACTCACCCTCCGGATGAACTTCCAGCCCTGCGTAGCCGGACATGGGCAGGTGATCGTTGCAAAGTTCGACCGACGCAATATCGAGTCGTTTCTTCGGTCTGCCGTTGCTCAGGTGTCCGCCGAATCATGGGGAGAGCTGGACCTTGCATTAGAACGCTTCGGGAGGTCGGAGTTCAGTATGTCGGATACATACTGGTCTCCGGATCCTTGGGAAGCTCCCGGGAGAATGATGTGATTTAGGGTTGGGTCCAGATGGCAGACCGACTGCGCCGCATATGAGGCAGGCGGATGACGTTTGTCGGACTGGTGATCCGAGTCCTAGCGAGACTTCCGCGCCAGTTGAATATCGGCAAGGATTTCCATCACGCAACGGGGCATATGGCGGGCCAGGCAGGTTCCTTTGGGCTCGCAGGTTCAGGTAAGGGGCGCTGGCTGGCTGAGGCGGGCCCAGCGCTGCTGCTTCCCAATCAACAGGGTCCGGGTGCAAACGCTTGGATCGCTGCCCCGACGACGCCCGCTTCATTGCGGAAAACCGCGGGCACGATGGGGGTCTGGAGTTTGAGGTTAGGTAAGTAGTCCTTTGCGCGCTGCGAGATGCCGCCACCGACGATGAAGAGTTCGGGTGACAGCAGGAATTCCACGTGCGAGAAGTAACGCGCAGCAGGACGCTGTACTCTTCCCAGGAAAGTTCGTCCCGTTCACGCGCCACGGCGGACGTCCTTGTTTCGGCTCTGCAGCCTTCAACTTCCAGGTGTCCGAGCTCGAGGTTCGGCACGAGTTGCCCGTTAAAGATGAGCGCGGACCCGATGCCCGTACCCAGTGTGATCACGAGGACTGCCCCGGAAACTCCAGCCCCGGCGCCGTAGCGGGCTTCGGCAAGACCGGCGGCGTCGGCGTCATTAATGACCTCCACCCGCCGTCCCAGCCGGGTGGTCAGGAGATCGTTGATGTCGGTGCTCAGCCAACTTCTGTCCATGTTCGCTGCGGAGTGGACCACGCCATGGCCGATGATGCCCGGGAATGTTACACCCACGGGCGAATCGGTTGCCGGAGCTTCTGGATAAACCGACACGTCGGCCACAAGTAGCACAACGGCCTGGGCAACGGCTCTGGGGGTTGCTGGCCGAGGCGTTGGAACCCACAGAGGTTCGCCTAGGAGTTTGCCTCTTGTTGGGTCTACGAGGCCTCCTTTGATTCCGGTGCCTCCAATGTCAATGCCGATAACTGGAGCGTTCATGTGTTCCTGTCCTGAAATGGCCGATGCGGCTTCGGGCATGCGGCTGCCGGATCGATTCCTGCAATCCCGGCCAGGCGCCGGGCTGCGGGTTAAGCCCGCCGACCCGGT
>NZ_JBHTSL010000125.1:0-1575 GCF_042795115.1 Arthrobacter sp. NPDC056493
TGGGTGCAAACGCTTTTGAATCCGTTTGCGGGGGTGGTGTGTGGTGTAAGTTATCGGCCTATTAGTACCGGTCAGCTTCACGAGTCGTTAGTCCTCGCTTCCACATCCGGCCTATCAACCCAGTGGTCTGGCTGGGGGCCTCTCACACACAAGGTGTATGGAAATCTCATCTCGAAGCGAGCTTCCCGCTTAGATGCTTTCAGCGGTTATCCCATCCGAACGTAGCTAATCAGCGGTGCACTTGGCAGTACAACTGACACACCAGAGGTTCGTCCGTCCCGGTCCTCTCGTACTAAGGACAGCCCTTCTCAAATTTCCTGCGCGCGCAGCGGATAGGGACCGAACTGTCTCACGACGTTCTAAACCCAGCTCGCGTACCGCTTTAATGGGCGAACAGCCCAACCCTTGGGACCTACTCCAGCCCCAGGATGCGACGAGCCGACATCGAGGTGCCAAACCATGCCGTCGATATGGACTCTTGGGCAAGATCAGCCTGTTATCCCCGAGGTACCTTTTATCCGTTGAGCGACGGCCATTCCACAATGTACCGCCGGATCACTAGTCCCGACTTTCGTCCCTGCTCGAGATGTCTCTCTCACAGTCAAGCTCCCTTGTGCACTTACACTCGACACCTGATTGCCAACCAGGCTGAGGGAACCTTTGGGCGCCTCCGTTACTTTTTAGGAGGCAACCGCCCCAGTTAAACTACCCATCAGGCACTGTCCCTGACCCGGATTACGGGCCGAAGTTAGATGTCCAAAGTGACCAGAGTGGTATTTCAACGATGACTCCACCCGAACTGGCGTCCGGGCTTCAACGTCTCCCACCTATCCTACACAAGCCACTCCGAACACCAATACCAAACTATAGTAAAGGTCTCGGGGTCTTTCCGTCCTGCTGCGCGTAACGAGCATCTTTACTCGTACTGCAATTTCGCCGAGTTTATGGTTGAGACAGCGGGGAAGTCGTTACTCCATTCGTGCAGGTCGGAACTTACCCGACAAGGAATTTCGCTACCTTAGGATGGTTATAGTTACCACCGCCGTTTACTGGGGCTTAAATTCTCAGCTTCGCCGTGAGGCTAACCGGTCCTCTTAACCTTCCAGCACCGGGCAGGAGTCAGTCCGTATACATCGTCTTGCGACTTCGCACGGACCTGTGTTTTTAGTAAACAGTCGCTTCCCCCTGGTCTCTGCGGCCCCGATCCCCTCCCGGTCGCTAGTACCGTTCAAGGTTGGGGCCCCCCTTCTCCCGAAGTTACGGGGGCATTTTGCCGAGTTCCTTAACCATAATTCTCTCGATCGCCTTAGTATTCTCTACCTGATCACCTGTGTCGGTTTGGGGTACGGGCGGCTAAAACCTCGCGCCGATGCTTTTCTAGGCAGCATAGGATCACCGAATCCCCCCTTTACGGGAGTCCCGTCAGATCTCAGGCACATGAACAGCGGATTTGCCTACCGTTCGCCCTACATCCTTGGACCGGGACAACCATCGCCCGGCTCGGCTACCTTCCTGCGTCACACCTGTTAATACGCTTGCCTCCCAGGATCAGGTCCCGCGCTCCACCAAAACCCT
>NZ_JBHTSL010000126.1:0-1452 GCF_042795115.1 Arthrobacter sp. NPDC056493
GGCCATCCGGCCCGCACGCTCCCACTACCCCGCACGCTCCCACTACTGGGGACAGCCCCTCCCGTTTCCCCCGCCCCTGGCCGACTTCTGACTCTGAGGCGGAGCAGCAAAATAGCCTTCGCTCAGTCCTCATGCCATTGACGCTGCGCCAACTCGCCAAGTGCCCCCCACTGTTCCCAGAAGAAGCGAAAATCATGTTCTATCCGACCAATCCGAACAAATTCCGGGGCGTGGCAATGATCAGTTATGCGTTCATGGGGAAGGCCCACTCGAACGCGTGGCGGAACGTTGCCAGCTTCTTCGACGTTCCGGCCTTCGAGCAAAAAGTGCTCGTGGGCCGGGACGCCACCGAAGTCGCCTTCGCCGCGGGCAAGTATGGCTGGGCGGAATGGGCCACGGACTGGCGTGAAGTCATTGAGCGGGACGACATCGACATCGTGGACATCTGCGCCCCGGGCTGGATGCACGCCGAGATCGCCATCGCCGCCCTCGAAGCGGGCAAGCATGTACTCGTGGAGAAGCCATTGGCCAACACCCTCGCCGAGGCCGAGGCCATGACTGCCGCGGCCCAGGCCGCCCGCGCATGCGGGGTGCAATCCATGGTCGGGTTCAACTACCGCCGCGTGCCCGCCCTGGCCCTGGCCCGGGAACTGATCGCGGAGGGCCGGCTCGGCACCGTCCGGCATGTCCGGGCCGCCTACCTGCAGGACTGGCTCACCGACCCGGAAGCCCCCATGACGTGGCGCTTGCAAAAAGAAACTGCCGGGTCCGGTGCTCTGGGCGACATCGCCAGCCACGCCATCGACCAGATCCAACACCTCACGGGGCAGACCGCCACGGAAGTGACAGGCACGTTACGGAACTTTGTCACGCACCGTCCCGGACCCAACGGCCCGGAAGAAATCACTGTCGACGATGCGGTCTGGGCAACCCTTGGACTGACCGGCGGCATCAGCGCCTCCGTGGAAGCCTCCCGCGTCGCCACCGGCCAAAAAAGCAGCCTTCGCATCGAGATGTACGGCTCCAAAGGCTCACTGACCTTCGACCTGGAGAACCTGAACGAGCTCATGTTCCTCGATGCCAGTGCCCCGGTCCAGGAGCAGGGCTTCCTCCGTATCCTCGTCAACGAACCCGAGCACCCCTATCTGGAGGCGTGGTGGCCGCAGGGTCACATCATCGGCTGGGAGCACACCTTCACACACCAAATCCGCGACTTGCTGGCCGCCATTGACAACAATGAGGCGCCCTCGCCGTCGCTCGAAGAAGGACTTCAGGTGCAAAGCGTCCTGGCAGCCGTTGAAGAATCAGCCAACAACAAGAGCGTGCTGACGAACGTGCGTCAAGCTGCGCTGACCGCCGAAGGAGCCTGACCATGTCCCGCCCGTACACCCTGTTCACCGGCCAGTGGGCCGACCTGCCCTTCGAGGAAGTCGCCCGCCTCGCCTCCGGCTG
>NZ_JBHTSL010000127.1:0-1416 GCF_042795115.1 Arthrobacter sp. NPDC056493
GTCCACCAGGACCGGGCCTTCTCTGTGCTCCGAACAGAACCCCTTTGCGGGCAGGAAGCCAGCCCGGCTACTGCTGACGGTAACCCGACGCGTAGTTCCGGGTTGGCCGAACGCCGGGCCGCTGCAGCGGAACCCACAGCTTGTACCGGTCTGCCCGGTAGTAGGACACCGAGTAGTCCACCATCGAGCGGGCGACAAAGGCATGCCGCTGGATCTTCAGCAGTGGCGCGCCGATTTCAACGTTGAGCAGCCGTGCGGTTGAGGGTGACGCAGCCGTGGCCTCGATCATGTCCTCGCCCCATTCCATGACCAGGCCGAACTGTTCGCTGAGGACGTTGTAGAGCGAGGTGGGCGGCTCGCCGTCGAGCAGCCCCGGCACCCGGTGGGCGGGGATGAAGTTCTCATCCACGCTCATTGGCTCGTTATCGGCCAGCAGAAGGCGCCGGAAACGCACCAGGGGTGTTCCCTCCTCCAGCTGGAGTTCCCGTGCCAGGAAGGCGCTGGCGGCGATCTGCTCAAAGCTCAGTACCTTCGCGGCCGGGACCATGCCGCGGCGCTGCATTTCCTCGCTGTAGGAGGTCAGCTTGACCTGGAGATCGAGCTTCGGCTTCCGGACGAAGGTGCCCAGGCCCACCACCCGTTCGATGACCTCTTCCCCCACCAGGGCGTCGATGGCCTGGCGGACGGTCATCCGGGCGAGGCCGAACCGCTCGGCGAGGTCCCGTTCGGAGGGTAGCGCCGAGCCCGGCGGGCAGGACGTCGCGATGTAGGTCCTGAGGATCTCACGGAGCTGGACGTAAATCGGTGTCCCGCTGGATCTGTCGATTTCACCGGCAATGCCGGCCACGTTAGCTGGCACGGTGGCCACTCCTGTATTGCAGTATCACAGTTCAAGGGTAAGCCTACGCGGCCACAGGTCTAGACCAGGCCAGCAAGCGGCAGGTTGACCTCACCGGGGCCGATATTCTTAAAGGCGAACAATTTAGAAAGACGACGGCGGCTTCCCCCCAAATGTGCCATCCCGTCCAAGACGAAGGAGTCCAGTTGCCCGTTCGTAAGGCAATAGTTTCTGCGGCCATCGGCCTGCACGCCAGGCCGGCAGCGGTGTTCGTCCGCGCGGTCACAGAGACAGGCTTGCCGGTGACCATCCGCAAGAACGGCATTGACGCCGTAGACGCCCGCTCCCTGCTCGAGGTCATGACTGCTGACTTCAACTGTGGCTGCGAGGTAGAGCTGGCGGTAAAGGAATCAGCCCTGCCGGTGGGCAGAAGCCTCGGTGAAGCCGAGGCGGCGCTCTCGGGTCTCGTCGAGCTGCTGGCGTCGCAGAAGGCCAGCTAGCGCCGGCCGAAAGCAGCGGAGCAACTTAAGCGCAGAACGACTTAAGCACAGAACGACGGCGGGCCCCACCATAAAGGT
>NZ_JBHTSL010000128.1:0-1386 GCF_042795115.1 Arthrobacter sp. NPDC056493
ACAGCACTGGACCCCCACAGCCGGCCACGGAGCGAAGCGGAGTGGACGCCCTCCTGGATACGAGCCCCCGCGAGCCTGCGTTACTCCCAGCAAACCGCCAGACGCCCGGGCTAGTATTGGCGTTAGTGTCCCGCCTGGTCCCCCATCAGGCGGGACATTCTTGTCCCTGACGCCGGTGCAAGGTAGCACCGTTTGGTGGGACCGGTGCGGCACGTCAATGCATCGGCCCTTGCCGGTGATGGCGGTCCGCCCCCGGTAACCACGCACACGGCCCGGCCACGGGCGGCGGACCGCCCGCGGTGACCGGCCCGCGAAGGGGCCGGTCACGCGGTTGGTTCAGCTCACCGGCTCGTGCGGTTCCGAAGATTCGTGCAGGCCGAAGAGTTGCTGTGCGATGTCGATCAGGTGCTGTGGCACGTCGCCCTCGTCGCCGTCCCCGGCCTCACCCAGCACCACGACGTCCCCGCAGTACACGTCGGCCAGTACTCCGGTCGCTTCAAGAACCAGGGCGGCGGCGCGACGGTTAGGGGCGAGGTTCAGGATTTTGCCTTCCTCGTTCAGGTAAAAGTGCCAGTCGTCCCGGCTCACGGCCTCGATGTTGCCGCCCACGAGGGCTTGCAGGTTCTTCAATCCTGCGTCGATAGTGTCGATGCGTGCCGGGGCGATGGTGTCGGCGGGGATGATTAGTGCGGTGCAGGTGCTCATGCTGGTTTCCTTTGCTGGTGGTCTATGGGGGTGGGCTGGGCTGTCCGCGTCCAGATGGGCGCGGACAGCCCCGGATAGGGTGGGGTTAGTCGGTCCAGAGGGTGCAGGGTTGCCGGTACTTCGCTGGCATGTCCGCGGCGTTCTCTGGCAGGTCCTCGGGGCCGTGGGCCTGCCCGTGCGTCCAGTTGAAGTGGGCGTGCCTGCTGATTTCCTGCCACTGCCTCGCCTTGGTCCTAAAGAACGCGCAGGTCACGTCGCCCTCGCAGTAGGTGGCGACGCCGAACAGATTCCCGATGGAATCGGCGGTGCGGATCCCGGCGACCATCACGTAGGGCCACTGGCCCAGGTCCCAGCCGTCGCATCCCCAGCTGGGGATGACGGCCCAGCCGTGTTCTCCGATGAGTTCCATCCAGTCGTACCCGTCATTCATGTGGTAGTTGCCGAGCACGGTGACGCCGTCGATGGTTTCGCCGGTGTCTTTGGTGGTCACAGTCCTGGTGATTACTGCGTTCATTTGGTGTTGCTCCTTCTTTGCCGAGAAGTGGGGTGGGTGGGGCGACCAAAGGTGACCGGCCAGCTCCCCTCTCCCCCGTTGTTTTTTGGCTGCTGGCGGAGCTTGCGGAGCTGTGGCCGACGGAGGCCTGTCTACCCAAAGGGCAAGGGCCGGGAAATTCCCGGAGG
>NZ_JBHTSL010000129.1:0-1354 GCF_042795115.1 Arthrobacter sp. NPDC056493
TGGCACACTATTGAGTTCTCAAACAACAGACACACCCGGCACCACCCAAACCAAACATTCAGGATCGCTCCGGAGCAACTTTTCAAACTTACCCGGTTTCTCTCCCCGACGCAAATCCTGTTCCCAGGACCCGCACCGGCAAACAAACCGGCCCCAGCCTCGACGGGACGCCACAAAAGCGAACCATTTTCCAGGCTATTTTGAAAGGGGATCCGCCGCCCGGTTCCCAACTCTTCGTTGGTCTCCCTCGCGGCGACTTAGGAAACATTACACCCACCCCACCATCAAAGCAACCCAGCCAAAAACGCGGCCAACGCGCCCGGAAACCCTTGAATTGCCGCGGTTTCCGGGCCCTCGAGGGCTGTCAGCGACGCCAACCAGGTCCGGATTAGTTTTATGCAGCGCATCACAGTCGAACATGTCCTCCGGGCCGGCAGCTGTTGCACCCCGCGCACCGGGCGTCCTCCCCCGGCTCAACCCGCACGTCCAGGCTGCGGGCCCGGCGCCGGCCGGCACGCCGCTTCCACGGACCATACCCTCCGAAAAGCACAGCCTCCACAAACCACAGTCCTCAACAGATCCGGCAGGCTGCCGTGGTGAAGTTCCTCACCGGAGCACCGCGGCTCAGCCTCCGGCACACACCCGGCCCGGTGGACCGGCCACGCCTGCCCGCGAGTGCCGGTCACGGCGCAGCAGCGGCGCCGGTGACGCCGCGAACCCCTCCTGCAGCTCCTTCTACGCCCCCAGACCCTGCTGCCCGCCCCAGGACAGCACCCGGGACACTGGTGCCACGGTGCCGGCGACGAGGCAATCCCTGCCGGTCAAACCCAGGACCCCCGGCGGTTCTTGAACGGCCCCGCGGCTTTTAAACGGCTCAGGCCCCGGACGGGTGCCTGTCGGGGCCTGGGGTGGAATGCGGCTAAGCCGGTGTTAAATGCGGGAGGACCCCAACCTGGTGGTTGGGGTCCTCGACCTAATGGTTGTCCGGCGGTGACCTACTCTCCCACACCCTCCCGGGTGCAGTACCATCGGCGCTGTGGGTCTTAGCTTCCGGGTTCGGAATGGGACCGGGCGTTTCCCCCACGCTATGACCGCCGTAACCCTGTTACCCGAACCCCCGCGTGGCGGGGGTGGGAAATCTTTGGTGGTTACAACAATGGTGGTGTTGTTATTCAGTTGAACGGTTTCCAGGCCAACGGGTTTGTTGGTTGGGAACCACATAGTGGACGCAAGCAGTCTTGTTTCTTTGTACCACCCCGTGGGTGCAAACGCTTTTGAATCCGTTTGCGGGGGTGGTGTGTGGTGTAAGTTATCGGCCTATTAGTACCGGTCAGCTTCACGAGTCGTTAGTCCT
>NZ_JBHTSL010000130.1:0-1350 GCF_042795115.1 Arthrobacter sp. NPDC056493
GCCTAACCGAATTTAAGTATTGCGCCGGGGGGGGCTCCCCCCCCCGTCCGTCCGCTTCCCTTTTATTTGGCTCTTGTCAGCGCAACCGGTGCGTGAGTATGGTGCGGCCAGCCGGACTTTCGGCCGCGCGGACGTTTGGCAGCATAATCCACTCCAACCTGCCTCTAAGGGAGAACCTGATGTTAGGCACTAGAAGCCGCCTCGCCGCCGTCGCACTCGCCGCCGGCCTCATGGGCATCGCCGCCCCCGCCCACGCAGCCCCCGCGACGCTGGTCAGCGCGGGGCCCGGAATCCTCGTCGCCGACGGCGCCGCCGTCGATATTCCAATCACCTTCGTCTGCGACACCGGCCCCACCCTGACTACCGCCATACCCGTCATCCAGCTCACCCAAAGGGTCAGCGACGGACGGATCGCCGGCGGCATCGGAAACGACCAGCTGAGCTGCACCCGGAAAGCCCAGACCGTCACCATCCGGGTGGTTCCCAACGTGATGGCGTTCAACGAGGGCACGGCCGCGGCCACCATCGTGCTGCAAAGCTGCGACGTGCAGTTCCAGTGCTCCGCCGAAATCATCAACACCGAAGTGGAACTCGCCAAGGGCGCGGGGAACGGGATCCAGCCCCAGAGGTAGGGTCAGGAACGTTCCAGCTCGCGGACGATGCCGTCTACGAGCGCTGCCGGATCGCCGAGGATATCCACGGGAATATGCGCCTCATCGGTTCCCAACGGCTCCAGCGTCGCAAGCTGCGAGGCCAGGAGGCTGCTGGGCATGTATTCGTGCGCCCTGCCGCTGATCCGGCCCGAAATGGTGGCTTCCGCGCCGGAAAGGTGGACGAACACCAGGCCGGGAACGAAGCTGCGCAGCAGGTCGCGGTAGCTCCGCTTGAGCGCCGAGCAGGCGATGATATTCGAGCGGGCTGCATCGGATGGCGTTGCCAGCGCGGCACCGATCTCTGCGAGCCACGGTGCCCTGTCCTCGTCATTCAAGGGTGTGCCGCTTGCCATCTTGGCCTTGTTGGCGGCCGGATGGAAGTCGTCCCCGTCGAAGAACGGCACGCCAAGCCGCTCGCCCAGCAGCGCGCCGACGGTCGATTTTCCGCAGCCGGAGACACCCATGACAACCAGGGGCGGCAGCTTCGTGATCATGATGCTTCCCCGAAGTTGAGGAGGACTTTGCCGGATTGGGCGGAGTCGCGGGCGGTTTCGAACGCGTTGAGGGCGTCGGTCACGGGGTAGTCGTGGGTGATGACGGGCCCGATGTGCAGGGTGCCGTCGGCGAGGGCGGTGATGACCTCGTCGATTTCGTCGTTGAACCGGAACGAACCTTTCAGGTCCAGTTCCCGGGTGAT
>NZ_JBHTSL010000131.1:0-1337 GCF_042795115.1 Arthrobacter sp. NPDC056493
GTGTGTGGGGTGTGTGGTACGGGGTTGTTGTTTGAGAACTACATAGTGGACGCGAGCATCTTTTATAAGAAGCAATTTCCAAGAATATGAACCTGGATCTGGCCGTGCATCCTTTTGGGGTGTGGGGTTGGTTTTCATGGTTCTCTCGAAAAATGTTTTTTGATCTTTTGTGGTCAAGTTTTTAAGAGCACACGGTGGATGCCTTGGCATTAGGAGCCGAAGAAGGACGTAGGAATCTGCGATAAGCCTGGGGGAGTCGATAACCGGACTGTGATCCCAGGGTGTCCGAATGGGGAAACCCCGCTGGGCGCGCGAGTGACCCGGTGACCCGCATCTGAACACATAGGGTGCGTGGAGGGAACGCGGGGAAGTGAAACATCTCAGTACCCGCAGGAAGAGAAAACAACAGTGATTCCGTTAGTAGTGGCGAGCGAACGCGGATCAGGCTAAACCGACTCATGTGTGATAGCCGGCGGGCGTTGCATGGGCGGGGTTGTGGGACTTGTTGTCCTGGTTCTGCCGGACCGGGGAGGTGTGAGTGCTGGTATAGGTGAACGGTCTTGAAAGGCCGGCCGTAGAGGGTGTGAGCCCCGTAACCGTAATGCTGATGTGCCGCCTTTGATGAGTATCCCAAGTAGCACGGGGCCCGAGAAATCCCGTGTGAATCTGTCAGGACCACCTGATAAGCCTAAATACTCCCTAATGACCGATAGCGGACCAGTACCGTGAGGGAAAGGTGAAAAGTACCCCGGGAGGGGAGTGAAACAGTACCTGAAACCGTGTGCTTACAATCCGTCGGAGCAGCCGCAGCTTGCTGTGTCGTTGTGACGGCGTGCCTTTTGAAGAATGAGCCTGCGAGTTAGTGTTACGTCGCGAGGTTAACCCGTGTGGGGAAGCCGTAGCGAAAGCGAGTCTGAACAGGGCGTTGCAGTGGCGTGATCTAGACCCGAAGCGAAGTGATCTACCCATGGCCAGGTTGAAGCGACGGTAAGACGTCGTGGAGGACCGAACCCACTTCAGTTGAAAATGGAGGGGATGAGCTGTGGGTAGGGGTGAAAGGCCAATCAAACTTCGTGATAGCTGGTTCTCCCCGAAATGCATTTAGGTGCAGCGTCGTGTGTTTCTTGCCGGAGGTAGAGCACTGGATAGGCGATGGGCCCTACCGGGTTACTGACCTTAGCCAAACTCCGAATGCCGGTAAGTGAGAGCGCAGCAGTGAGACTGTGGGGGATAAGCTTCATAGTCGAGAGGGAAACAGCCCAGACCACCGACTAAGGCCCCTAAGCGTGTGCTAAGTGGGAAAGGATGTGGAGTCGCAGAGACAACCAGGAGGTTGG
>NZ_JBHTSL010000132.1:0-1246 GCF_042795115.1 Arthrobacter sp. NPDC056493
GGGACTGCCCCGGCTTTTGTTGACTCGGGGTCTTAGGCCGCTGTGAGCGCGGTCCGGTTGATTGTTTCATATTCGATGGGCGTGAGTTTGCCCAGTCGTCTTTGCCGTCGCCGGCGGTGGTAGGTCCGCTCGATCCAGGTCGTAATGGCTAGCCGGAGGTCCCGCCTGGTGAGCCATCTCTGACGGTCCAGAACGTTCTTCTGCAGCAGCGAGAAGAACGACTCCATGGCGGCGTTGTCCGCGCATGCCCCGACCCGGCCCATGGATCCTGTGAGCCCGTGGTGCCGGAGCGATTCAACGAAGCGGCGGGACCGGAATTGGGACCCACGATCGGAGTGCACCACGGTCCCTGCCGGGCGGCGTGCCCGCACCGCGTTCTCCAGCGCAGTGACGGCCAGCGAGGACTTCATTCGGGAGTCCATCGAGTACCCGACGATCCTGCCGGAGTAGACGTCCTTGACCGCGCAGAGGTAGAGCTTCCCCTCGGCAGTGGGGTGTTCGGTGATGTCCGTCAGCCACAGCTCGTTCGGGGCGGCGGCGGTGAAGTCCCGCTCCACGAGGTCGTCGTGGACCGGTGGCCCGGGCTTCCGGTTCAGGCCCCGTTTCTTGGAGAAGACCGACCAGATGCCGTGGTCCCTGCATAAGCGCTGGACCCTGTTCTCACCCGCCACGATGCCTTTCCCGGGGAGCTCGTCAGCGATGAACCGGTATCCGAACGCCGGGTCATCGGCATGAATGTCCCGGGCGGCGTTGACCAGGTGCGCATCGACCCAGTCCCGTTCCGTCACCGGGTTGGTCTTCCACCGGTAATAGCCTTGCTTGCTGAACCCCAACACCCTGCAGGTCACCGCCACGGGAACACCGTCGGCGGCAAGATCCGTGACCAGCGGGTAGATCATTTTGGGTTGATGTCCCTGGCCAGATAGGCAGCAGCCCGGCGCAGAATCTCATTCTCCTGCTCCAACAAGCGGTTCCGCTTCTTCAGCTCCCGCACCTCAGCCGACTCCGCTCCCACGGTCCCGGCCGTCCCGGATTCCTTACGTTCGGCGATGGCGATCCAGCGCTTCAACGTCGTGACCGAAAGCCCGAAATCCTTCGCGATCTGCGCCAACGGCGCCTCGCCCTTGCGGGCCACATCAATAACATCCTGGCGGAACTCCGCCCCATACGGCGTGGGCATGGTCAACATCCTTCCACGAGCACAAGCTCGCTAGATCAAGGAGTCAACAAAACCGGGGGCAGTCCC
>NZ_JBHTSL010000133.1:0-1079 GCF_042795115.1 Arthrobacter sp. NPDC056493
GCCGCTGCAGGGACCTCCGCCGGCAGTTTGTTGGGGGAGCCGAGGGCGCGGTAGTCCCAGCCGGCGGCGCGGTAGGCGTCGGCGTTGAGTGCGTGGCGGCCGTCGACGATGTTGCGTAGCTGGACGAGGTGGCCCAGTGTGGCGGGGTTGGCGTGGCGGAATTCGTCCCATTCGGTGAGGAGGGCGACGATTTCGGCTCCGGTGACGGCTGCTTCGAGGGATGGGGCGTAGGTGAGGTCGGGGTAGGCGCGGCGGGCGTTGTTCATGGCTTGGGGGTCGTAGACGGTGATGTGGGCTCCGGCTTGGTGGAGCATGCGGGCGACGTCCAGGGCGGGGGCGTCGCGGATGTCGTCGGAGTCGGGTTTGAAGGCTGCGCCGAGGACGGTGATGTGGACGCCGGTGAGGTCGCCGCAGGCCATTTCGGTGATGAGGTCCACGGTGCGTTGGCGGCGGCGTTGGTTGATGGCGTCGACTTCCTGGAGGAAGCCGACGGCGTGTCCGACGCCGAGTTCTTTGGCGCGGTGGGTGAAGGCGCGGATGTCTTTGGGCAGGCAGCCGCCGCCGAAGCCGAGGCCGGGTTTGAGGAAGCGGCCGCCGATGCGGTTGTCGTAGGAGAGTGCGGTGGCGAGTTGGTTGACGTCGGCGCCGGTGGCTTCGCAGATTTCGGCCATGGCGTTGATGTAGGAGATTTTGGTGGCGAGGAAGGAGTTGGCGGCGGCTTTGACCAGTTCGGCGGTGGCGGGGTCGGTTACTACCACGGGGGTGCCGTGGTCGATGATCGGCGCGTAGCAGGCGGTCAGGAGGGTGCGGGCGTGTTCGGTGGGGACGCCGAAGACCAGCCGGTCCGGGTGGAGGGTGTCTTCGACGGCGTGTCCTTCGCGGAGGAATTCGGGGTTCCAGGCGAGTTCGGCCCGGGCTCCGGCGGGGGCGGTGCGCTGCAGGTAGGCCGTGAGGCGTTCGGCGGTGCCGATGGGGACGGTGGATTTGCCGGCGACGAGGCAGGCTGTGTCCAGGTGCGGGGCGAGCCGGGCGAGGGCTGCGTCGAGGAAGCGGAGGTCGGCGGCGGGGGAGTCGGGCAT